>CANQTM010000004.1 GCA_947626825.1 uncultured Bacilli bacterium
GCTATCTAACATACATCAAAAAGAGGTAAGATAACGCCCTCTGCAAAAAAGGTTACGTTATCTTACCTCAACAAAAGTTGTTCCGCTATACCCATCATCAACATAATAAACTATGTTTGTAAAATGATGTTCCTTAGCGTATTGATATAACATCTTCTTTTGTGTTTGTATACTCTCACTATCACCTACTAATTCATCTTCTCTAGATAGCCTACATAGTAATGCAGTTATTTTGTCTTGTTGTTTAATATTAATTACCTCCTAACCAACATTACCTAATAAGCTTGCTATAGCAATATTATACCACATTATCATCATATACTCCATCATTTTGAGCATCTATTTCTTCTAGTAGGTGTTGTGAGATTATGTCTTTTAAATTTCTTTTTCCGTTATAAGTTCTATTAACTATAAATATTGTTTTATTATCAACACATTCATAATTAGTTAATTCTATTTCTTCTTGAAGTTCATTAAACTTCATAATAAATTCTTTTGAAGTAAGTAATCTATCATTACTAAATCCTTCAATAATAATTCTTTTTAATCCTTTATTTTCTATTAATTTTAACTCTATAAATTTGTCCTCCTCTTTTCTTAAAATTATGAAATCGAACTTGGTATCCAAGTTGAGAAACACCGAAAAACTATGTTTTAGTTTTTCTTATCTTGTTAAGTTAAGTAAATAATAGCTACATTTCCATTTCACTATCATTTCTTAAGTTTCCTTCTTTATCAATAATACCTTCTTCTACTAATCTATTAAATTCAGCTTCTTTTAATTTCTTTTGATATTCTTCAAATACTTTAGTAGCTTCATCTATTACTTTTAGATTATGTTTAAATGTTTGATAAACTAGATTTAAGATTTCTTCTTTACGATATTTAGATTTAGATTTTTTCTTACTTCTAATTCTTCTTCCAATGCTCATTCTTGCATTAGCGATTTCATCAATAATTGCATTACCCATTCTTGTCTTTAAATCTATTTCAAAAGTTGTTCCATAATACTTTCTTTTTTCTTTTTTGATACGATTAAAGTTATACAATCTTTCAAGTTCTTCATCTCTTTTATTAATGTCATCTAAAGTAATTAAATATAAAGAATTAACACTGCTTGTTTCTAAGATATATTCAGATATTGAATCTATTATTTCTCTATATGGTTTCATTTCTTCTCTTCCATAAGATTTATAAGAACTAATTGGAATATGGTCAAATAAGTACTTAATTTGCTTTCTAATAAGTTTTTCTTTACCACTTGTAGATTTTCCTGATATTAAATCTTTTGCTTCTTCAATTGCTTGTTTTCTAAGTTGAATCACTTTTGTAATTGGTGACATATAATGTTTTTCCATATTCATTTTAAAATTATTAATTGCATCTATTGGTAACTTACCATAACGATATTTAACTCCTTTAGTTAACCTATCATAAGTTCTAGGTTCATTTTCAAAAAATGATAAATGAATATGTCTTGTTTTAGTATTAGTATGAAGTCCTGCATACCAAGTAATGTTATCTATTTCTAATCCACATTCTTTAATAAATTTAGGAAATATTTTATTTATTAGATCTAAGGCATCTTGATAATCTTTTAAATTATTAAGACCAAATTCACCTTTAAAAGATATAACCATATCCCATATACAAGAATTACTATTTCTTAATTTTTCTCTTAGTTTCTTTTTATCAACTTTAGAAAGTAATCCAAGCTGATTAAACACACCACTAGATTTTTCTTCATCTCCTGAATAATCAATATAATCAATTACTTTATTTTGATTAATACCTTGAGACACATATTCTAAATAATCATTCTTATCACTTGAATCATAAAAAGATCTTCTTTTAGAACTTTTACCATAATATTTAAGTAAAATAACAACATTCCCAGATTCATCCATTGTTAATTACCTCATTAATTAATTTAATAAATGTTTCTTGTTCACTTAATATTGCTTTTTCTAATGATTCAAATTTAACTATTAAATTTTCAACAGCTTTAGTAAGACCTTCATTATTTAAAATATCTTTTTCTTTCCTTTTAGATTCGAGACCTTTTTTAATTAATAGATTTAAATAATCTGATTTATTTTTATAACCACACTTTTTAAAATCATTAATTAATTCTTCATTTAAAGAATTATCTTTAATATAGATTGTGTTGTAATAAAAACTAAGTTCTTTATCTTTCTTTTCTTCATGCACATTTTCTTTTTTATTTACTTTTTTCTTTTTCTGTTTATTATCAAATATTCCTATAAGCATTCCTCCCTTCATTTGATAAATAATAAACACAAGCACACTTATATATTAATAAATGTGTCTGTATAAGAGCTTGTTTAATAAGCTCTATAAAAATAAGAATAATAACCAAAAGTAACTAATTAGATGAATTTAATCACCTCCTTTCATCTCCCTTCACTTACCTATACTAAATTTCACCCATAGGTGATGGGGTCCGACTTTAAATTTTTTAAAATATTTTATAAATGTGCCTGTTAAAGACATAGTTTTGCCTTCAAAGGAATACACTAATTTTCACCCTTCATTACCACCTAGTAATTAATAATTTTTATTTTTTTTGCATAATAAAAAAACTTGCTTCAGTTATGAAACAAGCCTTGTGCTTAATATATAATTATTTAGAAAGAAAATTTTCTCTTCTTTTCCTAAGTTTCTCTTTATGATCTTTTAATATTTCAAATTGATTAATTCTTTCTTCTAGATCTAAATTAGGATGTAGTTTAAATTCTCCCCAGTCCCAATCTCTAAATCCATAAGGGTTAGTAATATCATAAAGTAGATCTAATGTTAATTCTTTACCAGTTTTAATTCTTGGTTCACCAATATAAGTAATCTTATTTCCTGATTGTCTACCATTAATAAAACAAGGTTCTACTTTAATCAATCCTTCATTAGCTAATTCTTTTATTATCTTTTGTATAGTTCTATCACTAACTGCTAGTTTTGATGATAAATAATTAACTTTAATAGGTGTACCACTATTATCGATAATATAATTTAAAATTATTTCTTTTCGTTCACTAGGAGTTGGTTTACGATAATGATAAACAGTAGTTCTTAAGGTTTCATCATATACTTCAAGAAGTACTATTCCATATTTACGGTAATTTTCATTTTCTGTTGTGTAATACATTAAAATGGCCTCCTATTAAAGATTTATATTTATAAATTCAATAAAATCATTTGCTCGTTTTCAAAAGTTATAAAAAGGTGCAACATCTATTCAATGAAGCACCTTAAAAACTAATTATAAATTATATTATTGAAGTACTGGTACTTTATCTTTATCATAGAAAACTAAAGTGCCATTTAAATAAGCTTCTAAATCTTCATCAACTAAAACAATAATTCCACTTGGCAAAATGTAACTACCGTTAATTGAAACTTGTGTTACTGAAGCGCTATTGATTCCTCCTACTAATGCCATATCTGAATTTAAATCTAATAAATGATCACATCCCAAACACGTAGCGTACCTTCCGTTTACAATCTCTGACTGTAAAATTGTATGTACTTGTGTTGAACCTGTAGTTTGCCCACACTCACATGTTAATTTATGCCATTTATAGTTATAGTATTGCATTGTATATGAATGTGAATGTGATTCACCAACAATAGAAACATTTATAGTACCGTTTGCAGAAGAACTAATATAATTAGATTGTAGATAATATGTTCCAACTGATAAATAGTAACTAAATGTTTTTGTTAAACCTCCATTGGTTGATGTTTGAGAAACGTTTATTTCATTGAAATTAGAATCATACAATGTTACTTCTAATGCACTAGATGATAAAATTGTAAAATCATATTCGTATGCATTTTCAACATTCATTTTTAGAAAATAGTTTTTTTCATTAAAAAAAGTACTTGTTGAATCAACAGAACCACTTAATGATTTAGTGTTATATTTTAAAGTTGTTGATGAACCATAATTTTTTAATACATATTTAACTGCATTATAAGCATCAAGTTTTAAGACCTCTTGTTCTATTTTATCCCCCACTTCAGCTTCTTCTGAATTATCAGGAATTGAAATAGTGATTTCATTTGCACTTCCCAAAATTGCTTGTTTTAACTGACTAGTAGTTAATTCATTGTTTAGTGATAATAGTAATGCAGCAACTCCAGTTACATGAGGAGCAGCCATTGATGTTCCTGATTTATAAGAATATCCAGATGAAGAAAAAGAAGTTGGAACTGTACTATAAATATTAGTGCCTGGTGCATAAATATGAACGTTTGTATTATTTGTTGAATAATTCGAAGTGGAACGACGAGTTCCATCACTGTTTAATCCTCCCACAGAAATTATATTATCCAAATTAAAACTACCATATATTTCTACTCTTTCATCAATATCAGCTGTATCATTACCCACTGCCCAAATAAATAAACCATTATATTCACTTATCGCAGTTCTTACAGCAGTTGAACTACCAAAACCGCTAACACTATAATTTATTATAGAAATACGTTCATCTGTGTCCCACAAGTCTTGTGCCCATTCTATTGCTTCAACTACATCACTAGAGGCAAATTTATTATCTGAATTTGACGCTTGCAATGGGACCAACGCTACATTCCAATTCACCCCTACTACTCCAGTTCCATTATTTCCTACTGCACCAATAGTTCCTGCAACATGGGTACCATGTGAATGAGTATCATCAGTTGTTATATCATTATCGTTAAAAGTATCCCTTCCTGAAACTAAGTTTGCATTCAAATCAACATGGTTTGAAATACCAGTATCAATGATTCCCACTCTAATTGTATTGTTTCCTGTCGTAAAATTCCAAGCATTTTCAACATTTATTCCATTTGTACCATTTAACCCCCATAACTTATTATCAATATAATTAGGATCATCAGGATCAACTGTATTTTCAAAAATATAATTAGGTTCAGCGCTGTATACACCATCCAAGTTTTCTAAATATGAAATAGCATTCAAAACATTTTCTTTTCCTTTTTCTTTTAAGTGTATTTGCAAAATTTGTTTAAAATCATTGTTTTTACTCTTAAAATTATACTCTCGTTTTGTCAAGTCTGTTATGGATTCAATCTCAATCCTCTTAAAATATTTTGCATTATGCATTTTATTTATTTTACTTACTTTTGAATTTAAAACAACAATAACATTATCATCCTCAAAGTCACCCTCTAAAATTTGGTCATTATAAAGTAAATTTTCACTATAATTAGACGCAAAAACAGTAATATTATTTGACTGAGTCAATATTATGATAAAAGTTAATACCATTAAAAAAGTTAAATTTTTATGTATTCTTATCATTTTATTCATACAAAATAGTTCTCTTTAATTACAATTAATATTTTCAAAAACGAATATTCTATCAGTTGATGAATAATAAAAATCAATACCAGCAACTGTTTCTATAATATCAAGGTCTTCAGCTGGAGATTCAAAATAAGGATTATTAATCATAAAAACTATGATATTATTATATGTTCCATAATATTTAGTAATTACAAAGTCTTCAGCTTTAGCATTAATTACTGGAGTCAATTCATCATTTTGCCAATTATATGCTGCTATTTCTTTAATTTGATTAATAATCTCTACATCTAATTTGTCTTTAGCTTGCTGTCCATTGTTATGATATGCTGCTATTTTTTCTAAAACTTCAATATTAAGTAAACTTTCGTTATATGCTTCTTGTAAAGTGTAGAAAGATTTCATTTCATTTGTTGTTTCATTCATAATTTCATCACCATTTTTGAATATTTTAATGCTTTCAAAAGTTTCAAATTCTTCTTTATTTAATTCTAAAATAAACCACCAATATCCCATATCACAAGTTTCTCCATATTGTTTGGTTTTAACATAGACATTAAGTGTTTTATCTATAATTTCATAAGATTCTATTTCACTTTTGTTTCCACCACTTGATTCAACTATTTTAAAAACTAGAAGAGATTTTGTTTCAAAAAAGTTGTCATCATATTTTTCAGGAGCATCATCTTCTAATAGTGATACCAAATCAATGTGATTGTTTACAACTTTAAATTCACAATTCCCTTCATCATCTTCAAAATGAGTTCTAATATATGTAGCATTTACATTATCACTAACAGTTGGATTACTACAACCAACAACTCCAACGAGGCTAAAGAGAATCACACCCAATATTAAAAATAATTTAATTATTTTGTTTTTAAACATATGATTAATACCTCCTTATTACATTGTATGAAATATAAACAAAAAACTCCCTATAGTATTACCTAAAGAGAGTAGTATCATTTTTTATATTAAATCCTTAGGTAATTTATAAAAACTATCAAGGTTGTTTAATTTCACTTATATTCTATCAAATATAAGCTATTATTTCAATAAAAACACATAATTTAATTCATATAGCAAGCAAATTAGGTAAATTTAACATTTTTATTGGGGTCTTTAATTTTACATTACTGGATTATTACCACAATAGCAATATAAGTTCAATCCATTGATACTTTGAGGATCTAAATATTCGATTGAATCTGGTGAAATCCATCTACATAATTCAGGCGAATAGTAACGTGAGGATACCCAATAAAGCTGAGTCTCGTCATCATAATAGTAACATTTATATCTAAATGGATTAATTTTACCTAGTTTTACAATATTATCTGTTATTTTTCTTCCCCATGTATCATAACTATATTCTACTTTTAAATTACCATTTGCATCAATTATGCCTTTTATTATTCCTAGTGCATCTATCAAATAATAATATTTTTCGCCATTGTATATGAAACCATTTAATTGGTCAAGTTCATCATACAAGAAAATTAATGTAACAGAATTTGATTTTTGACCTATTAACTTATTATTTAAGTCATAGAAGAAATATATTACATCAGTTAATTGACCATTTTGATTATATATTTCTTTTCTAATCCTATAATTATTTTGATTGTAATAATATTTATTATATATATTATTTTCTTTATCTTCATATGATACTAAATTTCCACATTCATAAGATAATGTTATATTATTTCCTATTTTTACTGGATTTAATGTGTTTTGACTATCATATTCTATCTTAGTATTGTCTACTGATATTAATAATCCATCTTTATCATATGTAAATTTATGATAAATTTCTGAATTATTAGTAATTTCAAGTATATTTCCATTATTATCATATGAATATTTTTTTATTTCTCCATTTTTGTTTTCTAAAACAAGTCTGCCCATATTATCATATTCATATTTTGTAACATTACTTGAAAGATGAAGATTACGTGTGATTTCTATAATATTTCCTCTTTCATCATATTTATATGAATAATTATAATGGTCACCTATTTGTTCCTTACTAACTAATGTACTATATCTTGTATCATCTATCATTATATAGTAATATTTATTTTCTAAAATTTTTTGCCCTTTATCTATTATAATTTTTTCTTGTAATAAATTTAAATCATTATATTTATGTAAAACTTCATTAGTCTCATTTACACGAAAATAATTAATATCATCTTTTAAAAATTTATCAAAAAATATTAAAGATTCAATTAAACCATTTAAACAATTTCCATAATGATCATCAAAATTGGCATTCCTACCAAGATATAATTGCAAATTATTAAAACGATCTGGCATTTGAAAATAATCTATGTTACCAATTAAGCCTGTATTAATATATACATTTATATTATATAATGGTTCTGTGCTATCTTCTTTTAAACTCCATGAAAATGTTATTGTATTCCATTCGTTTATTTCATTAATTCCATAATTGATATCAAATTCATAAACAGCATTTGGTGTTTTCAACAAGAAGATTTTATCTTTAATTGAAAAAGTTATTGAAAAATTATTAGAACTTACTAATTCAAATAATGTATTTTCATTATCTATATGCAATAGACAATATTTAAATGTAATTGTGCCTTCATCACTTAAACCAGTATCATAAACTAGCATTTGCCCCATTGCATAATAGGCATATTTATTTATTTCATTATTAAATACAAATTCTGTGTTTGGACTACCTATACATGGTAAGTCAACTACATCATCAAAAACTGGACGAATAATTTTATTATTTTTTATGCCAGCAGTACCATTATTTAAAGGAATAAATGCATGATTATTTAAATTAGGTAAAATTTCTTTAGATGAAACTTTGATAATGTCATTTTCATAAGATAGAATTCTTTGATTATTAATTGCTAATAATAAATTAAATGATTTTAAATATTTTTCATAATCTTCATCACTTATTATATTTTCTTTTGGAATAATAATATTAGTTATCGTTCCATAAAATCCAATAACAAAATTAAGTTCTTGAATTTGATTAATATTTTGATTAAATGTTATTGAATTACTATTATTGTTAACTTTTAAAGTGATATTATGATTTTCAAAATCATATGTTAAACACATAAAATGATATTCATTATGATTAATTTGATATGATGAAGTAAATAACAAATTAGAATTTAAGCAAATTGTAATTTTATTTATAGAATTTATTATAACTTCAATATTATTAGTACCATCACTTAATGAAATTAGTTTTGCTTCATTTTGTGCTCTTGTTAGTAAAAACGACAAGGCAATTGATTGTTTATTTCCTAATAAATTATTTTTAGAAAAATCAAAGTTAATTGAATTATTTCCATTTGAATTATAATAATTTAGCATGCCTTCTAATAAACAATAATCGTTATAACTTGAAGAATTAGTAGCCGAATATAGAAAATTATTATTTATTAAACATATTTTTGTTTGTGGATATACAAAATCAGTATTTTCATATGAATCATTTGTTTTTACTTTAAAATAGAAATCATCAAACATACAAAGAAACATATCTTTTGTATTTCTAATATGATATTTATAATATTCAATTGAATTAGCATATTCTTTGAATATTGATTGAGTAGAAGTATTAAGTACATTTCCTAATATATTATAATTTGAAAGAATTAATCTTTGATCTGCATCATAAAATTCTTCTATTTTAAAATCAAAATCATCAATTGATGCTTCTTCATTAGTTATTTTATAATAAAATGCTGATAAGTTTCTATCTTTATCATATTCATATTTATATATTATGTTGTTTTCATTATCTTTTATTTTGACAATATCACCTATCTCATTATATTTATATGTGAATTTTGTAACTGCACTACTATTTATTGATTTTTTATAATTTATAGATATTAATTGTTCAAATTGATCATAATTATATTCATATAAATCTTTATTTCCAAATTGAATAGTTTTGAGTAAATAAGTTTGATAACCATTATATGTTTCATATGTAAAATTTATAAAACTTTTATCGTTTAGTTTAAAACTTGTCAATCTAAAATATTCATCATAACCATTATTATATTTTAAAGAAGAATTATTACAATTAATTGTTGTTAATAATCTTGCGTTATTATAATCATAAAAAATATTACCTATTTGTACATTGTTTTCATTTTGATACAATTTCTTTTTTAACAATTCATAATCTGGACCATTATATTCATATTTTTCATTTAATGTTTTATTATTAGAATTCGGTAAAATTTCTTCATTTAAAATATATACTGGTGTATATTTATAATTTGTTTCTATATTATTTATATCAATATTATTTATAATAACTTCTTCATCTTCATAAATTGCAGTGCTAATTAAACTACCAGTGCTATTTTTCATTTCACTTTTTAACAAATTATTTGAATCATCATATTCATATAAACCCATAGTTCCATAACCATTAACACTTCTTATTACATTTCCATGATGATCATATTCAAAATTTACACTTACTGATGATGATAATGTATTATCAATATTATAAACATAATTTTTGACATTATTTCCATTGATTATTTCTATTACATTATTGTTTTCATCAAAATCATTTAATTGTGCTAAACCATTTTTATATAAATCCATAATAAATGTGCATATAGTACGTCCGCCAATTGTTTCACCAAGTTCGACAATTAAATATTTATATGCCGCATTAGCCCTTTCAATTGTCATAAAATATTCAAAGTCATCAGGAATATATTTTGCTTTAATATTTATTGAATGTAACCAAGCAACACAATTATCATTTTTATCTGGTTCATTTGAAAAATATACATTGATTAAAATTTGTGTATCATCTACACTTGCATTATATTCTGCAATTCTTAGCCATATTCCTAATGAAAACACATCAAATTTTTGACAATTTATTTCATATATTTGAAAATATTTTCCAATAGCTCCTTCAGCAGTAAATTTCCAACATTTACTTTCAGGATAATAAGGTGCCAAAAAATTTGGAGTTGGAATTAACTCTCTTGAAACATACATACTATTACAATAAATTTTAAATGGTTCTAAAACTTCACCATTAAAACTTGGATTATAACTTATCAATTTTGATATAACAAGTTTTCTATGTAATTCATCATACAATATTGATTGTACAAGTCCTCGTTCGTCTTCACTTATACAAATTAAATTTCCTTCTTTATCACTATGATATATAGATTTTACATTTCTATAACTATTAATTGTTGCACAATATGGATTATCATTCCATATATCTATTCTTGCTCCTAATTCATTTTGATAATATTCAGGTTTTAATGTAGGAGTAACTTCAAATTGAATAAATAAATTAGTTAATTTATCAATTATTTTATAAGTTACAAAACCATTATTTGTATATTCAAATTCTAGATTTTTTTCAATTATTGTTGAATTTTCATTTGGATAAACAAATATTTGTTTAATAAAATTATTAAATATTTCATCATTAGTTTCTAATATTATTTTTATATATTTTATTTCTTCAAATACATTACTTGTGTTTGTTTTATAAGCTTTTATTTCTACATAATTTTCATTATAACTGAATGTGATTTTTTCAACTTTTTGTGAATTGTTTTGTATTTCAACTATTCTTCTTTTTGAATCATATTTATATGATTTTATTTCTTGATTGGCCTTAACTAATTTTGATAATAATATTTTGCTACCATTAGGTTGAAATTCATAACTATCATTGTCATGAGTATGAATACGCCATCGATAACCATATCTATCATCAATTGCTGATAATGTTGAATTAGTTTCTTTATTGATATATATCCCTATATTATAAGATTGGTCAAATAAAGTTTTATCATATTTAAATAATAAACTACTGCCATCACTTTTAATAAGTAATATATCGTTTCCTTGATATTTTAATTCCATAAAATCAGTAAATCTAACTGATCTTCCTAATCCATAATCTAGTAGTTCCCCTTGTAATTGAAACAAAATAGAAAATGTTAAACCATTATGATAAGGCGATTCATATAATGGTGTTAAAACATGAACATTCCAAAATTCAGGTATTGGATTTATATATGTTGTTAATAAATCATTAAAATCATTTGTAATTAATGCTGCATAATTTGATAATCCAATATTTTTCATTTATTTATTTCCTTTCTATTTTTTTTAATAAAACAAAAAGAAAACAAAAGAATATCAATTGTTTCCTTCATCATTATTTGTTTTATTCATTTGCAAACCATTTTTAAATGCTTCTATTGTTGTTGGAAGATGTTCTGGTTCTAAACTATATTGATTAGTAACTTCATTTTTTGAATTATAATCATTTACAGAAAACCAAACAGCACCTTTAATGTTTTTTACAATATCTGAACGTTCTGCAAATTCTTGAAACATACCAGTAACATATCTAGTTTGGCTATCTTGATTTCTATAAAGTTTTCCTGTCGCCGTTCCTCCAGCACCACAACCAAATTCAGAAATTATCCAAGGATATTTATTCCAAACAGGATTATTTTTTATATATAATTCAGTATAGTCTTCTCTAAATGTCCAAAGCCCAACTGTATTAGAATTATTATCTTCATAATATGTTAAACCTAAAGCTTGTACATAATCATTACCTGGAAAATAGCTTAAGTCTTCACCCCAAGCACTATATGGACAACTTCTAGCCATTGGATTAAAAATCCAAATAGTGTTGTTTACACCTTGTTCTTGTAAAAAGTTATATAAATAACGCCATGTGGCTTGGAAAATATCAGGATCTAATAAAGTCATCATCCCACAATAACTTGTCCAATCGGTATTCATTTCGTTATTTAATCTAAATAATACTGGTTTACCATAAGCCTTTAAACCATTAGCTAAATTTTTAAACGCAGTATCAATAATGTTTCTTTTATCAAATAACACATCGCCACCTGGATCTGGACCTCTTAATATATCAAACATTGGTGTATAACAATCTAAAGTGTTTTCAGCAGAAACAAAATTGTTGTTATCTGTAAATTGATACGAGAATTGTAAAACAGGTAAACCATTAAAACCATTACCACCAGCAGTTGCATTAGCACCACCTAAAGCAAATTCACTATAACGTCCATGATATGAAATATGTTGATAAGTTGGTATGATATCAAAGTCATAATCCATTGCTGTTGATAATTTGTTTAATTTTTGTTTTAAATCAGTTGGTTTATCAATATTTGTGACATACATACCCCAATCAGTGCGATCTTGATTACACAACTTTTCAAAATAGTTTTTTGTTTCTTCACTCCAATTAGGATTTTCTTTCAATTCCATGTTATCAAGTTGATTTTTAGCAACACCTGCTGTAGTATCTAAAACTTCAAATGATTGAATCATTTCAACAAAATCATCACTACGATCATGTGTTGATTTCATTACAAATAAATAAAATTCATTGCCTTTAAAATTAAATTCATTTCTTACTACACCAATATTATAAAACATTTTACGAATATTTCCTGGATCATTAATATAAATAGGAATAATTGTAACAATATAATTTTCTAATATTTTATTACTTTCAAAAATAGGATCAAAAGATGTTGGCGTATAATATAAATTATTATCATGTAAATATTCTTCATTCATTACATATCTTAACAACCATTCATCACGATAAGTAATCCAACTTGAATAAGGATTTTTTGTTTCTTTTGAAACAGTTAAAGTTGTTTCAGTATTATATAAACGATTTCTATATGCTGCTACTTTAAAATCTGCTTTAAAAGTACTATCTGTTTTTAAATTAAAAGCATATCCATCAGATCGGTTTACAAAACGCATATATTCATCATTATAAAATAAATATTTAGCATCATCATTTTCAGTAATTTGTCCATCTTTTAAAGTTGGTGTTAGAACATTATTTTTATATAATTCTTGATATTTGATATTAGGAAAATGACCAAAAAGATCTTCTTCATACATTGGTTCATAATCACTTGCTGCATGAATACTATCTAATTTTTTTAAACCATCATAATATTCATTAAAAAGAATGTCATCTTCAACTTTAGGATCATCTTGATTAGATATTGATGTTTCATTGTCATCACATGAAGTGCAAGAAATACTTAATATAATGGCAAATAATGGTAACAAAAATTTTTTCTTTTTCATTTTGTCTTGGCCCCTTTATTTATTGTTTTTTAAATCATTTAAAATATCTTGTTTTCTTTGAAGATATTCATCTTCACTAATTTTATTATTTGAATATAATTTTTCAAGATTTGCTAATGCTTCATAAGCAGATTCTAATTTAGAATTATCAACTATATTATTATTATTTTCAGTTTCATTATTTATTGGTTCATTATTTTGTTCAATACTAACTGAATCATCTTTTATAGTTAAATTTTCTTCATTGTTATTAACGAAATTATTTTGAACTGGTTGATAATTATTTGATTGTGGTCTTATTGGCATGGCAATTGATTTTTGAAAAGTTACATGATTTACAATATATAATATTGTGCCAATTAAACCAACAATTGAAATAATTGAATACATAACACTAATTAAATCATTTGATAAGTCAGATGAAAGATTAAAAGTTATTAACAAATAATTAATTACTAAAAATACAATTAATGTTATATGAATTTTGTTTTTACGTTTATATGTTAATTTGTCTAAACTATAATCTTTAAAATTCAATAAAGTAAAGATAAAGACTAAAACTGATGTAATAAATGAAAGAATTAATTGTATTAAGTTAAATAGATACATCAGTGTTGATAACTGAGCAATAGTCTCATCATTTAAAAAACTAATATCAACATTTAAATTATTTAACATATCTTTATATGTTCCAATAAATAAATCAAATGCATTTTTAAAAGCATTAGGACTAGCTAATGTTATTAAAGAATAAATTATCAAAATAATACTGACACTTGAAAATATTAAATTCAATATATTACTTATTTTTAGGCCTTTATTCATAAGATATTCCTTCCAATCTTTGTTTTGTTTATTTTATCATATTTTGAAATATTAATTAATAACCATATCATTTAATTTTTCAAAATGTTTAGAAAAAGAAATTTCTAATAAAACACTTTTTGCTTCATTTAATTTATGACGATCAAATATAAATTGACATTTATTAATAAATAATTTATTTTTTTCGAATTTTTCTTTTATTTCTAAAAAACGAAAAGCTCTATATATTAAATATATTCTTCCTGTTTCTTTTAAATTTTTAGATAATGAAATACAAAGATTATCTAAATTTAAATGACTCTCATGACGAGCCATTGATTTATTTGGATTATTATTTTTTTCATTATCATTTAATGATGTAAAATATGGTGGATTACTAACTATTACATCATAATAATGATTACTATCATATATTGAAAAATCATCACAAATTAAATTTGCTTTAATATTATTTTCTTTTAATGTTAGTTTACATATTTCTAAAGCATCTTTATTTATTTCTATGCCAGTTGCTTGTCCACCTTTTTTTATAATATAAATTAATAAAGCGCCATTGTTAGTACCAACATCTAAAACTTTTTCACCACTATTTATATGAATAAATTCTCCAAGTAAACATGTATCAGTATTAAAATGATACATATCTTCATGTTGAACAACTTTATAGTCTGGATGATTTGCCAAATAATCTATAGAAAGTTTTTTATTTATCATCTTCTATTTGAAGTAATTTATGAATTTGTTCTAATGGTATTTTGGCACCACTAAAATGTGGCCAGGCATCAACTTCATCATTTTTCTTTCTAGGAACAATATGAAAATGTAAATGCATAACTGATTGTTGAGCATCTATGCCTGAAGCATTTATTATATTGCATCCTGTATAATTACAATCATTAATATAGTGATTAGCTATTTTTTTAATAGTTTTAGTTACATGTTCTAAAGTTTTATCATCACAATCTAAAACATTATCTACATGTTTTTTTGGAATAACTAAAGTATGACCATCAACATCTTTAGCAATATCTAAAAATGCATATGTATATTCATCTTCATATATTTTATAACTTGGTATTTCTTTGTTTATAATTTTGCAAAAAATGCAATCCATTATTATTTGTCCTTTCTACTTAAATATTTTACTTATTATATTAACTATATTTTTTATTGAAGCATTTGAAGTATTTATACATAAATCATAATTTACTTTATCGCCCCATTTTAAAGATGTATAAAAGTTATAATATTTAGCTCTATTTTTATCTATTTGTAAAATTTTCTTTTTTAATTGTTTATCTGTATAAGATTCATTTGCTTGATTTCTACTTTTACAACGCAAGATCTTATTTTCAATATCAGCATATACAAATATTCTAAAAGGTTTGTAATCTTTTAAAATATAATCAGCACAACGACCAACAATAACACAATTTGATTTTTCAGCTAATTCTTTTAAAATGTCACATTGTGCAGAATATATTTCTTGAATTTGTTTTATTTGGTATGTACTTGCAAAATTCATTGTATGACCAATAGTAATAGGATATAATTGGTGAGGTTTTTGTTCTACGATTTGTTGAATATATTCTTCAGATAAAGAAGTATGTTTTGCTATCTCACTAATAATTTCTTTATCATAATATTCATAACCTAATTCTTCAGCCAAACGCCTTCCAAGTTCTCGACCTCCACTACCAAATTCACGACCAATAGTGATAATTTTATTCATAAATTGTTATTATAATCATATTGGTATGATTATTTCCTCCTTCATAAAAATTTATTTCTTATTAATATTTTAATACATTTACACTATTTTTTCCACAAATATTTCTTTTCTAAAAAAATTATCTTGTCTTTTAACTTTAATATGATAAAATATTTTTGCAATGCAGGTATAGTTTAACGGTAAAATGCGTGCTTCCCAAGCTCGAAATGGGGTTTCGACTACCCTTACCTGCTCCAATGGTATACCCTAACAGATTGATACAATGTGTCAGTCTGTTTTTTATAAAGTTTGACTATCAACATCTATGTGGTTTTAAAGAAAAATAGGTCTTAGAAAGTGCAAAAGTTGCATTTTCTAGGGCCTTTTTTGATGTCTTAAATCAGGGTGTCGACGATAGGGGGACGATAGGAGATGATAGATGATGAGCTTTCAATAAAAGGATCACAAATGCAAGAACAGAAGGATTTAATAATTTAGTAAAAGTAATAAAAAGAAGTGGGTATGGATATACTAATTTCAAAAGATTTAGAAATAGAATTTTACATATTCAAAAAAAGGTTTTAAATTAAAAAATTTATAAAATTTAAGCATTCTATTTGCGGTTGTCTTATCAAAAAAGAAGCAGGTATTTTGTCTATTTGCTTCTTTTCATAAACCCCATGATTTTGAAGAGCTTTTTTTGAAAACCCCACGCAAACCCCACTTTTTCGAGGTGAGCCTAAAAAATTAGGTGCGACTAATAAGTCAATAAGTCGTTAGAAAATAGAAAGTGCTTACTAGATGTGGTTTTATATAAAGATTTATGTAATATTTTAGACATTACTTTAAATAGATTTTTTCTTTAATAATGTTCTTTTTATATCTTTTTACATATTTTGATTAAAGAAAAAGCACCTATCTTTTTTCGATAGATGCATCATATTTTACACTAATTCGTTGTATTACCAATTTTCCATAAGTAAAAAATCAACAATATGTACCACTTTAATTCCATTAATATTTTGCACATCGTTACGATTTGTGGTCACCACATATTTATGATTAAAATCATTAATTGAACTTAAATTTTTTATTTCCCTTTCAGAATTATCTGGCAAGCTAACTGTTGCTTGGATTTGAATTTCATCATCTTTTCTTTTTGCAACAAAATCTATTTCTTTATCATTATTTTTACCTACATAAACTTCATATCCTCGCCTTTTAAGTTCAAGATAAATGATGTTTTCAAGTATAGAAGCATCCATTTTCTTGTTGTAACCAAATATGGCAAAGCGCAGTGATATATCAGAAAGATAATATTTTTCTTGTGTTTTGAGAATAGACTTTCCTTGTAAATCATATCTATTACATTCATAGATTATAAACGAATCCTTAAGCCAAGTAATATAGTTATATACTGCTTCAACCGAAATTTCTTTATGTTGTTCTTTTAAATATTTAGCTATTGAATTTGCAGAAAATGTTTTACCCATATTGTCCATTAGATACTTAACAACTCTATTAAATTTTTCAACATCCTTTATTGGATGATTACTTAACACATCTTTTGTTATTATAGAATAATATATATCTTCTACAATCTGATATGCATTTTGAAAATTAAGTTTAGAAGTAGCAATCAATGGAAAGCCACCAAATTTAACATATTCTCTATATGCTTCATCCAAGTCATCATTGCCTATTTTTTTAAATTTTAGATATTCCTTAAATGAAAGCGTATATGTGGGCACAAGAACATATCTTCTTGACAAATAAGATGAAATATGTTCACTAGTCAATTTAGAGTTTGAACCAGTTACAAAAATATCTACATTACAAGTTTCAAATAGTGAGTTTATTGCTTGTTCCCACCCTTCTATTTCTTGAACTTCATCTAGTAAAAGATAATATTTTTCTTTATCTTGTATTTGATTTTTAAGTTCATTATACATATCTTTTTTTGTATAACCATCATCAACTTCAACACTAGTGAACAACCTATAAATAATATGGTTAAGGTTTATACCATTTATTAGTAGTTCATCACCTATCATATCCAAAATGTAAGATTTACCACTTCTTCGTACACCGACAATTATTTTAACAATATTGACATTAATAAATGGTCTAATATAATCTAAATAATCTTGTCTGACTATTAAATCGTTTTTAAGCATAGCATAACCCACCTCTCATTTATTTATTATTATAGAATTTTACTAAACAAGTTTTAAGCAGTTAAAACAAAAAACATATCAAATTTATTTAACTTTTTTGTTTTTAAACCAAAAAACTTTATAATGATATTATAGTATTATTTAATGTTTTCATACAATTTGACAATAAAATTGGTAAATTTATCAAAAGTAGAAATCTTTATTGACAATGTTATAGGAAAAATAGTAAAAATTGAAGTTTTCGGCTTTTTGTAATAAAAACAATTTGAAATTTTCGGCATTTTGTCATGTATAAAACTTGTAATTATCGGCAACACATGATATAATGTTACCAAAAATAGGAGGTTTAAAATGACCAAAAGAATTTTTGAACGTAAAATTTATCAAAAAATGTTAGATTGGAAAAGAGATTCTAATGGTAAAACTGCTCTTTTGATAAAAGGTGCGAGGCGTGTTGGCAAGTCTACCATTGCAGAAGAATTTGCTAAAAAAGAATATTCTAGTTATATTCTTATTGATTTTTCTATTGTTTCTAAGGAAGTACATAATTTGTTTAAAGATTTGTCTGATTTGAATTATTTGTTTTTACGCCTTCAATTAATTTATCACGTTAATTTAGAAAATAGAAAATCAGTTATTATATTTGATGAAGTCCAAAGAGAACCTTTTGCTAGACAAGCAATTAAACATTTGGTTAAAGATGGAAGATATGATTATATTGAAACTGGTTCACTATTATCAATAAAAAAGAATGTTAAAAATATTGTTATTCCAAGTGAAGAAACTAGAATTGAAATGATACCTATGGATTATGAGGAGTTCCGTTGGGCACTTGGAGATAAAGCAACAATACCGATGTTGAGATTTGCTTTTGAAAATAAAAAATCTTTAAGTGATGATGTCAATCGAAGAATGATGCGTGATTTTAGACTGTATATGTTAGTTGGTGGAATGCCGCAAGCTGTGAATGAATATCTTGATACAAACAATTTTAGCAAAGTAGATCAGGTGAAACGCTCTATTTTAGAACTTTATCAAGATGATTTTAGAAAAATTGATTCTACTGGAAGAGCATCATTAATGTTTTCTGCTATTCCATCAGAACTTGCAAAAAATGCGTCAAGATATCAAGTGTCAAGTGTCATTGCAAATGGAAAAAATGATCGTGTACTTGAAATTATTGCAGATATGAAAGATTCTTTGACTGTTAATATTGCATATCATGCAAATAATCCGAGTGCAGGAATGTCTTTACATGAAGACACTGCTAGATATAAAATGTTTCTTAGCGATACTGGTTTGTTTACTACACTTGCATTTATGGATAAAGATTTCACCGAAAATGTTATCTATGAAAAACTTTTAAATGACAAACTTGATACTGATTTAGGATATTTGTATGAAAATATAGTTGCACAAATGCTTTATGCAACAGGAAACAAATTATTTTACTACACATTTCCTAAAGAAAATTCGAGTCATAACTACGAAATTGATTTTTTGATTGCTAAAAGAAATAAGATATCACCTATTGAGGTAAAATCATCAGGATACAAAACACATAGATCAATTGATGCCTTCGTTAATAAATTTTCAGATAAAATAGGGCAAAGATATTTGGTTTATACAAAGGATTTAAGAAAAGATGGCGAATTACTTTGCATACCAATTTATATGACAATGTTTCTATAATAAATTAAAAAATGAAAGATAATGATTAAAAGCATCTATCAGAATAGTAGATGCTTTTCTTATACTCAAAAACAAGTTATTTCGTAAAAAGATGGTAAACCGCAAAAATATTAAATAAGAGTAGTAGGTGTTAAATTATTTCAAAACAATTAATATCTGTATTATATATTATATTTTAATTCTATGTTTGTAATAATTGTCGAAACTTAAGGCACAAATGTCACAACATTCTAATAGGAGGGCTAAATTGTGATTAAAAGAGATTTTTATTTAAAACAAATCATTGAAAGAATGTGGAATGGAAATATCAAAGTTATAACTGGAATTAGACGCGGAGGAAAATCAACACTTCTTTTTAATTTATTTAAAGAATATTTACTTTCAACTGGAGTTAGTGAAAATCACATAATAGAAATTGAACTTGATAAACGAAAATTTTATAAATTTAGAGACCCAATTTTTCTTTGTGACTATGTTGAAAACATCGTTAATGAAGGAAAAAATGATAAATATTATCTTTTAATCGATGAAGTTCAACTTACAAAAAAAGTCAAGGATAAAGCAAGTGATATAGAAGTAAGCATATACGATATGTTAAATGAGTTAAAGGCATATCCAAATCTTGATTGTTATGTTACAAGTTGTAATTCAAAAATGCTTTCAAGCGATATTGCTACAGAATTTCGTGGAAGATCAAGTCAAATAAAAGTGTATCCATTTTCTTTTGAAGAATTTTATTCTTATAGAGGTGGTGGTGTAAGTGAAGCATTAGATGAATATATGCTTTATGGTGGTATGCCAGGACTTATCAATGAATCGACTGAGGAACAAAAACGAACATATCTAAAAAATCTTTATGATGAGATTTATATAAAAGATTTAGTCGAGCACGCAAGAGTGCAAAGACAAGATGTTTTAGAAGAATTGTTAGATTATTTAGCATCTTCTATAGGTTCCTTAACAAACGCCAATAAAATTACAAGCGCTATTAACACAAAAGCATCAAGTAAAATATCTGATGATACTATAGCAAAATATCTTAAACATACAATGGATGCATTCCTTATTTTTGAGGCAAGAAGATATGATGTGAAAGGCAAAAAATATTTTGATTATCCAAATAAATATTATTATTCTGATGTTGGACTTAGGAATATTAGATTAAACTATCGCCAAATTGATTCTGGATACATTATGGAAAATATGATTTATAATGAGCTTATAAGACGAGGATATTCTGTTGATGTAGGAGTAGTCGAAGATAGAAGTAATAATAATAAAAAAATAAAAGAGATAGATTTTGTAGTTAATAATTTTGATAAAAAAATTTATATTCAATCTGCGTTTAGAATAGATGATCAAAAAAAGAAGGAAAAGGAACTTGATTCTTTAAAACTTACAGCAGATTTCTTTAAAAAAATAGTGATAAGAAATGATATACCAACAACTTTTTATGATGATGATGGAATAATGCATTGTAGATTCATTGATTTTTTATTGAATAACGTTGAATTATTTTAATTAAACATATGTGGTATACATTTTTTCAAGATCATTAAATTTATATAAAAGGCTACTCTAAATTAATTGAGTAGTTTTTTATTTGCATATTTAAATTAAATAAAATATTTTTGTTGTATTTTTTTAAAAAATTTAAAGCAACAAAATAATAATGAAATGCATTTAAATATAATTATATTTCAATGTTAAAAAAATTGCGGGTACACGCAAAAAATTAACATAAAGGCTAATATAATTATTTGAAATTGATAATTTTTATTGTAAAATTATTTTGAAATGCAATTTTTGACAGCGTTTTTTTTAAAAATATAATATTTTTATGTTAAAAAAATGCGGGTACACGCAAAAAATTAACATAAACGCGTTGCAAATTTTATTTTTTTTACTATAATAAAGATAGAAACAATTGGAGGTGTTTTTATGATTTTCCCCAGAAAGAAGAATTTAGATCAATTAATTAAACATCAAAACAATGGATTAATAAAAATTATTACTGGTTTACGTCGTTCTGGTAAATCATATCTTTTAGATCCAATTTTTAAAAAATATTTATTAGAAACTGGTATTAAAGAAGATCATATTATTAAATTCGATTTGGAAAAACAATTGAATAGTAAATATTGGGATCCTAATGAATTAGCAAAATATTTGGAATCATGTATTGTTGACAAAGATAAATATTATTTTTTATTAGATGAAATTCAACTAGTAAAAGGTTTTGAATTTGTTTTAAATGGATTGTTGCACATTCCTAATGTAGATGTTTATGTTACAGGAAGCAATTCAAAATTTTTATCATCAGATATTATCAGTGAATTTAGAGGTAGAGGTGATGAAATTAAAGTATTTCCACTAACATTTTCTGAATATTATGAATGCGTTGGTGGCAATAAACATGAAGCATTGATAAGTTATATGCATTATGGTGGCCTTCCTCAATGCGCATCTATAGATGATCTTGAAGTAAAGCAACATTATTTAGTTGGACTTTATAAAACTATTTATCTTGCTGATTTAAAACAAAGACATCGTATTAAGGAAATGGAAGTGTTTGACAATCTTTTAGAAATTCTTTCTTCGGATATTGGTTCATTTACTAATTTTAAAAAATTATCAAACACATTTAAAACTGTATTGAATGTTAATGTAAGTTTTAATACTATCAAAAGATATTGTGAATATTTAGAAGATGCATTTTTAATCAATCAAGCAAAAAGATATGATATTAAAGGAAAAAAATACATTGCTTCTTTAAAAAAAATATATTTTACAGATTTAGGTATTCGTAATGCTTTAATTGGTTTTCGCCAATATGAAGTTTCTCATTTAATGGAAAATCTTATCTATAATGAATTGTGTTATCGTGGTTTTAGTGTTGATTTAGGAATTGTTATAAAAAACGCTAGTGATAAAAATAAAGGAAATATAAGAAATTATTTTGAAGTTGATTTTGTAGCTAATAAAGGATATAAAAGATATTACATTCAATCAGCATTGATTATTCCTGATGCCAAGAAAATGGCACAAGAAGAAAAATCATTAGATTGTATTTCTGATAATTTTCAAAAAATAATAATTGTTTATGATGATTTTGTAACCTATCATCAAAATGAAAAAGGCTATATTATGATGAATCTTATAGAATTTTTAGAACATCCTGAATATATAAACTAAAATAATTTGAATAATATTTTAATGTTAAAAAATTGCGTGTATCCGCAATAAATTAACATAGCATCTTCTCAATTCATCACTTTAAAGACTTGCTTTACACTTTTATTAATGTCATTTTTATTTAAATTGTTCATTTTCAATATATTTAAACATATTGATGTTTTTTTATTTTGTGGTATAATGTAAGAAAAGT
Organism: uncultured Bacilli bacterium; assembly: GCA_947626825.1. Lineage (GTDB taxonomy): Bacteria > Bacillota_I > Bacilli_A > RFN20 > CAG-631 > CAKPXW01. Next base: position 23,295 of record CANQTM010000004.1, read on the forward strand.
AAGAAAAATATGGAGAGATATTCATGAATGATGAGCAAGATAAATTTATTTGGACAACAAAAATCACTAGTAAAGGACAAATTGTTATTCCAAAACAGGCACGTGATGTTTTTGGTTTTAAAGATGGAGACATACTTATTTTACTTGGTGATAGAAGTAAAGGTATTGCTATTGCAAAATATGATGATTATTTAAAATTTGCTGAAGAAATTTTTAAATTAAAAGGTGATGATAAAAATGATAACAAATAATATTATTGAAATTAATCATTTAAAGAAATATTTTAAAGATGTTAAAGCAGTTGATGATATTTCTTTTGCCATCAAAAAAGGAGAATTTTTTGCTTTTCTTGGTTTAAATGGAGCTGGCAAATCTACAACGATAAATATTATTTGCGGACAACTTTTAAAAGATAGTGGGGATGTTATTATTGATGGTTTAAACTTAGATAATGATATTAGTAAAATTAAGCCAAAACTTGGAGTTGTTTTTCAAAATTCTGTTCTTGATTCAAAACTTACTATTTTTGAAAATTTAAAATTTAAAGCTGATTTATATGGCTTAAGTAAAGAAAAATTTAAAGAAAATTTGGATTATCTTGCGGAAACTTTAGAATTTAAAGATATCTTAAATCGTTCTTTATATAAATTAAGTGGTGGGCAAAAAAGAAGAGTCGATATAGCACGTGCCCTTATTCATAATCCAGAAATTCTTATATTAGACGAGCCAACTACAGGACTTGATCCTAAAACAAGAATTCTTGTTTGGAAACTTTTAGCTAATTTAAGACAAACAAAAGAACTTACTATCATTTTAACAACTCATTATATGGAAGAATCTGATGAAGCAGATACAATTGTTATAATAGATAATGGGAAAATTGTTGCTAATGACACACCAAATAATTTAAAAAATAAATATGCCAATGATTTTTTGAAAATATATAAATATGATAAACATTTAATTGAATTACTAAATCAAAATAAAATAAAATTCATAAAAACAGATAAAGCATTAGAAATAGAACTATCTAATATCGAAGAAGCAAAAAATATTATCATTAATTATGATAAATATATTTTTGATTTTGAAGTATTTAAAGGAAAAATGGATAATGTCTTTTTAAACATAACTGGTAAGGACTTGAAGGAGGAGCAAGTAATATGAAAAGCGAAATAATAAAACTCTTTGCTTTAATAAAAAGAAATATTAAATTATATTTTAAAGATAAAATGACTTTTTTTGTTTCTTTATTAACTCCTCTAATTTTAGTTGTTTTATTTTTAACTTTTTTAAAAAATGTATATGCTGATACTATTATCAATATAATACCAGAAGGAATAGAAATTAATAAAAGCACAATTGAAGCTTTTTGTGGTGGATGGTTATTTTCATCAATAATATCTGTTTCTTGTGTAACAGTTTCGTTTTGTTCTAATATAATGGTTCTTGATAAATTAAATAAAACTATTGATGATTTAAATATAACACCTGTTAAAAGATCGACATTGTTAATATCCTATTTTATATCTAATTTTTTAACAACATTTTTAATTGGCATAATTGTACTTATTATAAGTTTTATCTATCTTGGATTTGTGGGCTTCTATTTAACGTTTTTAGATATAATAATGTTATTTGTTTCAACATTTTGTATGTGTTTATTTGGTAGTTTATTAGCATCAATTATTGGAACATTTATATCTTCACAAGGTGCTCATTCAGCCATATCAACACTTGTTTCTTCAATGTATGGTTTTATAAGCGGTGCCTATATGCCAATATCACAATTTGGTAGTGGGATAAGAAACTTTTTAAGTTTTTTACCAAGTACTTATGGAACTGTATTATTTAGACAATATTATATGAATGGAGTTATCAATCAATTACAAGTGGTAGAAAATGTACCTCAAGAAATAACAGAACAAATTAGACTTTCATTTGATGGAAAGTTAATATTGTTTAATAATACAATTCCTACTTGGGCACTTTTTATAGTTGTAATTGGAACAAGCATTATTTTATTAGGAATATATATTTTGTTATCTAATTTAAAAAGCAAAAAAAATTAATAATCAAAATGATATTTTATTAAACCATTTAAATTTGAAACTTTAATCAAAAAATATTTAAAAATAAAGATGGCAATATTAAATATACAGTTCTATAATAAACATGTAAAAGGAGTTTAAAAAGATGAAAAAACCATTAATGATAGCTCATAGAGGCTATTCGCAATTTGAAAAAGAAAATACTTTAATAGCATTTACTGCTGCAGGAGCAATTGAAGAATTTTATGGTATTGAAACAGATGTTCATGTAACTAATGATAATCATTTTGTTATAATTCATGATGAAGAAACAAATCGAGTTAGTGATGGGCATGCCCAACTTAATGTTGAAAAAAATAGTTTTGAAATGGTTAGAAAAGTTAAATTAACAGATATTGATGGCTATGCAGGAAGAGTTGATTTAAGAATACCTGAAATGATTGAATATTTTAGAATATGCAAAAAATATCATAAAATAGCTGTTTTAGAACTTAAACAACCATTTAGTGTTGAACAAGTTCAAGCAATAATTGATATTATTAAAAATATTGATATGCTTGATAATACAATTTTTATTTCTTTCCATTTAGAAGCATTATTGAATTTAAGAAAAATATCTAAAACACTAAAAGCACAATGGTTACTTGGAGAATTAAAAGACGAACATTATGAAATTTTACAAAATAACAATTTAGATGTTGATGTATTATATACAACAACAACTAAAGAAAAAATTGATAAATGCCATTCTTTAGGAATCAAAGTAAACATTTGGACAGTTAATGATCAAGAAGTAGCAAATAAATATGCTGAATATGGAGTAGATTTTATAACATCAAATTGGATTAAGGAAACATTTTAAAAAATTTGTTTCCTTTTTGTTTATTTTGTACATAATTATGCTAAAATATATATGGAGGTGTTATTATGCAAAATAAAAGCAGACCAATAACAGATTTAAGAGATACAAATAAAATATCAAATATTTGTCATGAAGAAAATGAACCAATTTTTATTACAAAAAATGGTTATGATGACTTAGTAATAATGTCAAATGAAACATATAATTCATTAAATAATACAAAAGAGAAAATAAGTTTTCCTGAACAATCAAATTGTTTTTCTTTAATAAAGGTGGGCTGTGCTAGTAATTTAATTAAATTAGCGTGTCCTTCTGAAAATTCAAAAAACATTATTAATATTATCAAAGAATCTAAAAAATATGATTTAGATATTTTAGTTTTTCCTGAATTATGTATTACAGGATATTGTTGTGGTGATTTATTTTATCAAAATAGTTTACTTGAATCTTCATATAGTGCAATAGAAAAAATTAAAAATGCAACTATAGGTATACAAACTTTAATATTTATAGGAGCACCTATTATTTTTAGTGATAAATTATATAATTGCGCTATTGCTATGTGTAATGGCAATATATTAGGTGTTATTCCGAAAACAAATCTTCCAAATTATAATGAATTTTATGAGAATCGTCATTTTGTTGAATATAATGGTGAAAATACAACAATTATAATTAATAATAAACAATATCCTTTTGGAACAAAATTATTATTTTCTAATAAATATCAAACAAATTTAAAAGTAGCAGCTGAAATTTGTGAAGATTTGTGGGCTACAAATACACCATCAACATCTCATGCTCTTGCTGGAGCTAATGTCATTGTTAATTTATCTGCATCTAATGAATTATTTGGTAAAGATGAAACAAGAAAAACATTAGTACTAGCTACTTCTTATCGTTTAAATTGTGCTTATTTATATTCATCTATTGGCAATGGAGAATCAACACAAGATTTAGTATATTCAAGTCATAACCTAATTGCTGAAAATGGAAATTTATTAAAAGAAGCTAAATTATTTACTAACGAATTAATTATTTCAGATATTGATCTTGATTTATTGTCAGCTGCAAGACGTAAAAATAGTTCATTTAAAAGTAAAAAAGATGAAAATTATATGACAATTTATTTTGAAAAGCCTATACCTTTAAGAAATTTAGATCGTTATGTTAATCCATTTCCATTTTTACCAAGTAACGAAAATCAAACTATTGATTATGCCAAAAAAATAATATATTTACAAGCCATGGGACTTGCCAAAAGATTAGAACATATCCAATGTCAAAATGTAGTTATTGGAATTTCAGGAGGTCTTGATTCTACATTAGCTTTAATAGTAGCTTATGAAACTTTTAAATATTTAAAATTAAATACTAAAGGTATTCATGCCATTTTAATGCCATGCTTTGGAACTTCAAATAGAACATTTGAAAATTCTCAAAAATTAGCTAAAGCCTTTAATACTACTACCAAAGTGATTTCAATTAAAGATTCTGTTACATTACATTTAAATAATTTAAATCATCCACTTGATGTTAATGATGTTGCTTATGAAAATGCCCAAGCAAGAGAAAGAACTCAAGTATTATTTGATTATTCTAACATGATTAATGGTTTAGTAATTGGAACTGGCGATTTATCAGAACTTGCACTTGGCTGGTGTACTTATAATGGTGATCATATGTCAAATTATGGTGTCAATGTATCAGTACCTAAAACATTAGTTAAATTTTTAGTTAAAGCATATGCTAATAGTCATGATAATTTAAAAAATGTTTTATATGATATTTTAGATACACCAATTTCTCCTGAATTACTTCCAACTATTGAAGGGCAAATGACACAAGTCACTGAAGATATTATTGGACCTTATGAATTACATGATTTCTTCTTATATTATCTTTTAAAATATAATTATAGTCTAAAAAAGATTTATTATTATGCAAAAGCAGCTTTTAAAAACAAATATGATGATGAAACAATAAAAAAATGGTTAAAGACCTTTATTAAAAGATTCTTTAACTCACAATTTAAACGTTCTTGCATTCCTGATGGTCCAAAAGTAACTGAAATTTCTTTATCTCCAAGAGGTGATTTAAGAATGCCAAGTGATGCTTCATATTTTGATTTTATAGATCAATTTTAGAAAAAACTTCGCCAATTGGTTCATTAATTTCTAAAGTAACTTTTTGTAATGAAGGCAAATGTGTCTTATTAATAACAACTAGATATTTTCCTTTAAAATAAGATACAAATCCTGCTGCTGGATAAACAGATAAACTACTGCCTCCAACAATAAGCATTTTTGCATTTGAAATTAACTCAATTGCTTTAATAATATTATTTTCATTTAAACTTTCACCATATAAAACGACATCAGGTTTAATAAGATTATGGCATTCATCACATAATGGTAAATGATTATTTTTTAAAATAAAATCATAACCAGCAAAATATTTATTACATGAAATACAATGATTATGCATTATAGATCCATGAAGTTCTATAACATTTTTACTTCCAGCTAAATAATGTAAATTATCTATATTTTGGGTGATTAAACCTTTTAGTTTACCTATTTGTTCCATTTTAGCTAATTGATAATGGGCAATATTTGGTTTTATTCCTTCAACTAAAATTTTATCTTTATAAAAGCGATAAAATTCATATGGATTTTCATAAAAGAAATCATGGCTTAATATTTCTTCTGGAGGATATTTATAATTTAAATTATATAACCCATCAACACTACGGAAATCTTTAAGTCCTGATTCTGTTGAAACACCAGCACCACCAAAAAAGACAATATTGTCTACTTCATCTATCATTTTTTGTAATAAAATTATGTCAGCACTTTTTTTCATAATTTTATTATAATCATTTTAATGTAATTTGTAAATGGTCCTAAAATTAGGTATTTTTTAAGACAAAAGATTATTTTCTTGTGAAAAAATTTAAGTTTTTTTTGATAATGTCAAATATTAACATATAAAAAAAAATCATTTACATTTGAAAATTATGTAATATAATAAGAGTTTGAGTAGGAGGAAATTTTCATGCCAGATATTTTTTACGAAGTAACTAGAGACTATTGCACTAGCGTGTATCACTCAGTTGGTAAAAATAATTCTTCATTTCATTTCCATCAACAATTAGAATTACTTTACATTGAAAAGGGAAACGTAGATGTTCAAATTAATGATAAGAAAATGACTTTATCTGCAGGACAACTTGCAATTTGTGATTCTTTTGACAATCACCAATATAATCATATTGATGATGCTGTTAGCCGTTGTTTGATTATTCCTGTTCAATATTTAAAAAAATATTCAACTTATTTAGAAAACAAATCTTTAAAAGAACATTTTATTTTAGATCAAACTCATGCCAAAAAAATATATGATAAAATGTTAGCTGTTGTTGATTCATTAGATAAAAATGAATTTATTTTAGATGGTAATATTTCAATTTTACTTGGTACAATTATTGATGATAATTTAATTGAAGACAACAATAAAACAAGTTATGATTTAGTAAAAAATATTTTATTATATATTGAAAACAATCATAAAAATCCAATTACACTTGATTTAATTGCTAAAAATTTTGGCTATTCTAAATATTATTTTTCTCATTTATTTAATAAATGTTTTCAATGTAATTTAAATGATTATCTAAATTTAGTACGTTGTCGTCATAGTATTCATTATGTTTTAGATAGTCATATGTCAGTAACTGATGCTGCATTTGCTTCTGGATTTGTTTCTATGCGAACGTTTTATAGAACATTCAAAAAATATTTTAATATGACTCCAAAAGAATATTTTCATAAAAATAATGCTAAATAACTATTAGATGATAAGCACTAATAGTTATTTTAATTATTGACAAGTTTTTTAGATTAATGATATATTTACTCTTGCAAAATTTTATAAATAAAAGATGTCATTAAATTACTTATTTATAAATATGATATACAAAGGATTTATTAAACCAAGTATAGCATAATGAAGTTATATTTGGTTTTTATTTAGGAGGAGCAAATGAATTTTAATTTTACATTTTTCATAAATAGCATATTATTAGGAATTGGATTAGCTATGGATGCATTTTCAGTTTCTATGGCAAATGGCTTAAATGATATTAAAATGAATAAAAGAAAAATCATTTTAATTGCTAGTGTTTTTGCTTTTTTTCAATTTGCAATGCCTATGATTGGTTGGATTTGTCTACATACTATTATTCAATATTTTGAAGCATTTGAAAATTTCATACCTTGGATTGCTTTAATTTTACTTACATTTATTGGTATAAAAATGATGGTTGAAAGTACTAATGCTAATAAAGAAAACTCAAATATAAAAAAATTAAGTTTTGGATTATTAATATTACAAGGAATTGCCACATCAATTGATGCTTTATCAGTTGGCTTTACAATTGCTGAATATAATTTATTAATGGCTTTTATTGCTAGTTTAATAATAGCTATTGTTACATTTTTATTATGTATTATTGGGGTCATTATTGGAAAAAAATTTGGTATGCATTTATCTAATAAGGCCCAAATAATTGGAGGAATTATTTTAATAATTATCGGACTTGAAATTTTTATTAAAGGTATTATTTAAAAAAACTGCATATGAAGCAGTTTTTTAATTATTTGTATTTGGATTAAAAGATGATTTTAACCCACAAGTGCGATTAAAAATCAAATTAGATTTTTTAGAATCTTTATCAACACAGAAATAACCATTTCTTACAAATTGATAATGAGTTCCTTCTTTACAATCTGCCAAACTACTTTCGACATATCCATGTTTAATTTCCCATGAATTTTTATTTAATCTTTCAATAAATGATTGTCCTTTTGTTTCTTCTGTTTCATCAAAAATTAATGGATTAAATAAATTAAATGTAGCCTTTAATGAAGTTGTTGCTTCAACAAAATGGATTGTCCCATTTGGTTTTCTTTCATCAAAACCAGAGCCAGATTTTGTTTTAGGGTCATAAGTACAATGAACTAATGTAACATTACCATTTTCATCTTTTTCAACACTATTTGCTTTAATAAAATAAGCATGCATTAATCTTACTTCTAATCCTAAAGATAACCTTTTCCATTTTTTGTTTATTTTTTCTTCCATAAAGTCATCTTGTTCAATATATAAATATTTTCCAAAAGCAATTTTTCTTGTACCAAGTTGTTCATTTTCCATATTATTTGAAGCATCTAACCATTCAATTTGATTTTCAGGATAATTATCAATAACTACTTTTAATGGATTTATAATTGCATTTGGTCTAATGGCTTTTAATTTTAAATCTTCTCTTAAGAAATAATCAAGATTTTCGGCATCTGTTGTAGAATTGATGCGAGATAAACCAGTATATAAAATAAATTCTTTAATAGCTTCTGGAGTAAAGCCTTTTCTTTTTAAACCAACTAATGTTGGCATTCTTGGATCATCATATCCTATAACATAATTACCTTCAACAAGTTGACGTAAATATCTTTTTGACATGATAGTATTAGTTATGTTTAAACGTCCCCATTCATATTGATGAGGTACATGTTCCATTTCACATTTTTCAACAAACCAATCATATAATGGACGATGATTATCATATTCAATTGAACATAATGAATGAGTAACTCCTTCAAAAGCATCTTGAAGAGGATGTGCAAAATCATACATTGGATAAATACACCATTTGTCTTTAGTTCTATGATGAGAAACATGTAAAATACGATACATTACTGGATCTCTCATATTAATATTTGGAGAAGACATGTCAATTTTGGCTCTTAAAGTTTTTTCACCATCTTTAAATTCACCATTTCTCATTCTTTCAAATAAATTCAAATTTTCTTCAATAGTTCGATTTCTAAAAGGAGAATTAATGCCTGGTTCAGTTAAAGTTCCACGATATTTTGTCATATCATCTTGTGATAAATCATCAACATAAGCTAAACCTTTTTTTATTAACAAAATAGCTTTTTCATAAGTTTTTTCAAAATAATCACTGCCAAAACAAATTAAATCAGGAGTATAACCTAGCCATTTTAAATCTTCAATAATGGCATTAACATATTCTTCGCCTTCATTAACTGGATTAGTATCATCAAAACGAAGATTAGTTTTACCATTAAAACATTTTGCAAGTTCAAAATCATTTATAATGGCTCTTGCATGACCAATATGTAAATAAGCATTTGGTTCTGGTGGAAAACGAGTAACAATTTGATTTACCTTTCCATCTTTTAAATCTTTTTCCATTATTGTTTTAATAAAATTATTAATTTCAGCCATAAAATCAACTCCTAACCGCTAAAATTATATAATATTTAAAATGAAAAATAAATATCAATTAAAAAAAATACAACCTATTGCTAGATTGTATCTAAAATTTAATTGTCTTTAATTATTTTTTATTATCTTTGTCTTCTTTAGTGTAATCTTCATCATAAACAGCACTAACAGTTTTTCCTGCTAAATAAGTTACAACTAAAGCTTCTACTTTCTTACCAGCATCCCATCTAGCTTCAACATCTTCAAAAGTTTTGCAGCCATTAACATATACTTCTGCGCCAGTACTTAAAATTACTAAATCTATTGTTGGAGTTCCATATTTATCATGAACTTCTTCAATTGTCCATGGTTCATTTGCTTTAACAGCTTCGTTAATTTTATCAGCATCTTTTTGACTAACACCACAACCTGTTAAAGCTAAAGCGCATGCTAAACACAAACCAGTTAATAAACCTTTTAATCCTTTTTTCATAAATTTTTTTCTCCTTTTTTATTATTATGATATTTTTATAAAATTTGCTTTGAGAAAATTTTCTCTTTGCGTTAAGTAGTATACCACAATAAAAAAATAAGTAAACCAAAATACATTTTTATAAGCAATTGTTTTGAAAATAAATCAACATTATTTTAAAAGTTGTTGCATATCAAAAGGCAATTTATTTTCTATTTCTAATTGTGTTTTTAATATAGGATGAACAAACTTTAATCTAAATGAATGTAGCGCCACTCTATTTATTAATTTGGTATTTCCTCCATATAAAACATCACCAAGTAAAGGATGATTTATATAACTTGTGTGAATTCTTATTTGATGAGTTCGTCCTGTAATTAATGTAAATAATACACTACTATAATTTTCATATTCTTTTATTAGTTCATATTTTGTAATGGCTTTTTTACCTGTTTTAGAAATACACATTTTATTATTTATATGCCTATCTGTGGCAATGCTTGCTTTAATTTGACCATTTTTATTAGTTAATTTACCTTCAACTATGCCAATATATTGTTTAGTTATTAAATTTTCTTCTAATTTTTTTAGCATTATTGCTTCTGTTAAAAAATCTTTTGCAAAAATAACAAGACCTGTAGTTTCTTTATCAAGACGATGTAAATATCTAACTTTTCTATTAATATTATTTTGTTTATAATAATTTGCAACCAAATTAACTAAAGTTCCATTTTTTTCTTTATTATCAGGATGAACTAACATATTTAATGGTTTATTAACTATTAAAAGATAATCATCTTCATAAACAATATCTAATTTTTCATTTAAACATTTATAATCAATTTCTTCAGCAATCTTAAAAGACAAAATATCATTTTCTTTTAAAATAGTTTCTAAAGGTTGATAGATATTATTAATAAAAGATGTTTTATTAACTCTTATTTCTTCAACTTTACCACGACCAACATTATTTATTTTTAAAAATTCTTTGATAGTTTTATTTTTATATTCTAAATTAATTTTTATTTTGATGTATTCCATTAATTATCATCCTTTTCTTAGTCATTATAGCATGTTTTTAAAGAAAAAACGCAAAATTTTCTTTACACCAGGTCAAATTTGTAGTAATATATTAAAGCGTGAAATCGCAGCACATATATACTATCTGTCATGTGGTCTTCAACAAAAAGTTTTATAAGTAGCTTAGCTGAAAGTGAAAATATTAGTGAAGATATTCGAGAATGGAATATATGCCAATAGTGATTTATTGCATAACATCAATATTAGGAGGAAAAAAGATTATGTCACGTTACACAGGTTCTATATGGAAACTTTCAAGAAGAACTGGTTATTCAATTCTAGAAACTGGAAAAGAATTAGCAAAACGTCCTTATGCACCAGGCCCTCATGGAAAAGATAAAAGAAAAAAAGTTTCTGAATATGGAAAACAAATTAATGAAAAACAAAAAATCAGATATATCTATGGCGTATCTGAAAGACAATTCCGTCGTTTATTTGCCATTGCAAAAAAATCAAATGGTGTTACTGGAGAAGAATTTTTAAAGATTCTAGAATCAAGGCTTGATAATTTAGTATACCGTATGAGCATTGCTAGAACAAGAAGATTAGCTAGACAATTAGTTACTCATGGTCACATTCTTGTTGATGGCAAAAAAGTTGATATTTGTTCATATCTTGTAAAACCAGGTCAAGTTATTTCAGTTAAAGAAAGTTCATCTAAAATTGTTCCAATTACTGAATCAGTTGAATTAACTGGTATTACAATTCCAGCTTATGTTACATTTGATAAAGAACATTTAAGTGGCTCTTATGTAAGATATCCTGAAAGAAAAGAATTATCTGCTGATATCCATGAAGAATTAGTTGTTGAATTCTACAACAAAATGTCTTAATAAAACAATTGAAACTCTACTTCACAATGAAGTGGAGTTTTTTTTAAAAAAAAATAGTGGAAAACCACTATTCAAAATATTCAAATTCATAATCACATATTTTTACGGTGTCACCATCTTTAATGCCTGCTTCTTTTAACATTTCCTCAACACCATTATATCTTAATAAACGCATAAATCTTAAAATGCCAAGATCAGTTGTTAAATTAGCTTTATAAAAAGCTCTTTCAACAGGGCCACCGTAAACAATATAATAACCATTTTCATATTTGATTTTGCAAAAATCTTCTTGTTTATTTAAATAAACTTTATATTCTTCACTGGCATTAACAATTGAAAATGGAGCTGTATTATCTAATAAATCAGAAATTTTATATATTAATTTTTGTAAGCCTTCATTTGATAAAGCACTTACTTCTATAATTGGAATATTTTCTTTAAATTTATTTTTGAATTCTTCTAAGAATAATTTAGCTTCAGGAACATCCATTTTATTAGCTACAATAATTTGTGGCCTTTCAATCAAAGATGGATTATAAGATTTTAATTCATTTTTTATAATTTGATAATCATTATATGGATCTCTACTTTCAGTTGATGCCATATCAATAACATGAACTAAAACTCGACATCTTTCAATATGTTTTAAAAAATTAAAACCTAAGCCTTTACCAGTACTTGCACCTTCAATAAGTCCTGGAAGATCGGCCATTACAAAATTTTTATCTTCATTTACTCTTACAACACCTAATATAGGATTAAGAGTTGTAAAATGGTAGGCAGCAATTTCTGGCTTTGCAGCGCTTACTCTAGAAAGTAATGTTGATTTGCCAACTGATGGAAAACCAACTAAGCCAACATCTGCTAATAATTTAAGTTCCATACGAACAGTAAGTCTTTCACCAAGTTCACCATTTTCAGCAATTTCAGGAACTTGATTTCTTGATGATGCAAAATGGCAATTTCCTTTACCACCTTTACCACCTTTAGCAACAATAACTTCTTGTCCTACTTTATTAATATCTGCAATCAAATAATTATCACTATCATCAAATACTAATGTTCCTAAAGGAACTTTGACATAACAATCTTCACCTTTATGGCCATAACATTTTTTATTTTTGCCATTTTCACCATCTTCTGCACGAATTTTTCTTTTATATTTAAATTCAATTAAAGTATTTACATTATTGTCGCCAACAAAAATAACAGAACCGCCACGGCCTCCATCACCACCAGCTGGTCCACCTTTTTCAACACATGCTTCACGTCTAAAAGCGATGGCTCCATCACCACCATTACCAGCTATAATTTCAACTATCGCTTTATCAATAAACATAGTGTTACCTCACAAATAAAAAGCCCAAATAGGGCTTTAGTTTAATAATTAATTATTCAGCTACTGGATAGCAAGAAACTTTTTTCTTATCTCTTCCTAGACGTTCAAATTTAACAACGCCAGATACTGTTGTAAATAATGTATCATCAGCACCTTTTAATACGTTTGTACCTGGATGCATTTTAGTACCACGTTGACGATATAAAATTGATCCAGCAGTAACATATTGACCATCAGCTGCTTTAGCACCTAATCTTTTTGATTCTGAATCACGACCATTTTTTGTAGAACCAGCACCTTTTTTAGATGCGAAGAATTGTAAATTTAACTTTAATAACATTTTAGACACCTCCATGAATTGTTTTTATGTTTTTTGGATAAGATTTTTCTATTGTTTCAAGTTGAACTAAAATAGTTTGTAAAATAATTTCTATTTTTTCATTGCTTTTATTTACTATAACTCCTAGTTCATTTTCTTTTTGAATTAATTCTATATTAGATAATTCACTTTCTAAAGCATTAATACCACCAAACATAATAGCACTAACACCTGCACAAACTAAATCTTTTCCATACTTATCGAAATTGGCATGACCATTAACAATAAGTTTATTAATTTTGTTACCCATAAATGAAACATTTACAGATATCATATTAACTAGCCCTCAATACTTGTAATTTCAACTAAAGTATAAGGTTGACGATGTCCTCTTAAGATATCGTGATTAGTTTTATGTTTGTATCTAAATACTAAAACTTTTTTTGCTTTACCTTCTTTGACAACTTTGGCTACAACTTTAGCATTTGCAATTGTTGGAGTACCAACTGTAACCTTACCATTATCTCCGATTAATAAAACTTCATCAAAAACTACTTCACTACCTGCTTCTAAACCTAGTTTTTCAACAAATAATTTAGAACCAACTTCAGCCTTTAATTGTTTTCCGCCTGTTTTAAAAATTGCGTACATAATAACACCTCCATTAAATAACATTTTAGACTCGCCAGTGAGGTGGATAATTCACTTAAAACCTTTTTTGAGCGGTTGTACCCCAAATGTAAAAGGTGCAACACATGTATTTTAGCAAACTACAAATGCCAATGTCAAGAAAAATTACTCATTTCATTCTTAATGTTCTACGAACATTTTGAGGTTGTTTAAATATTTCATATTTAATTTATTCAATATTTTAATTATTTTTTTCATTTAAAATTAAATATACATTATGAAAATTTAACATCTTTAATAATTGCTGTAACTTTATTATCAATATAATATTTTGCTTGGGTCTTAAACATTTGATAATATTTGCCATTTTTATCTAATATAAGTTCATCATGAGAACCAATTTGAATAATGTTTCCTTTATCAAAAACATCAATTTCATCACAAAAACGACAACTTGATAATCTATGTGAAATATATATTGTTGTTTTGTTATAAGTCATTTTGTTAAACTGTTCATAAATTTCAAATTTGTCAATTGCCAATTAAAAAAAAGAAATAATGTCATAGAATCAATAAATAAGCCAATAATATAACAAAATTTCAAATTAATAAATTAATAACTAACTGTGTTTTATATTATCAAAAAAAGTTAATTTAAACAATAATTTCTTATTAAAAAGTAATGCATATATTTAAGTTTTATAACGAATCTATATTATAATTAGTAAATTTTAAATATATTTTTTTTAATTTAATTGCAATACAACCACACATGATTCCTAAAATTAAATCTTTTGGTAATTCAAATGCCATTGTTGCCAAAATAATTTCTTTTAAAGGTAAAGATTGATTTTCTAAATAAAAATTGTAAATAATATATTTATGAATATATCCACATATATAAATAATAATAATTCCTAACAATGAAATTAATATACTTTTAAACATATTCATGTTTTTTATTTTAGATGATAGTATAGAAACTACAAGTCCTGCAAATATAAAACCATATATATAGCCAAAACTTGCTTTAAAGATATATGTTATACCACCACCTGCTGCAAAAACAGGTAAGCCTATTAATCCCATAACAACATATAATAAAATAATAATTAAACTTCTTTTGATACCTAAAATAAAAGATAATAAAATAACAACCTCTAATTGCAATGTCAAATAATCATCAAATGGCATTGGAATTCTTATAAACGTGGAAACAATTAATAATGCTTCAAACATTGCACAAAGTGCGATATCTTTAATTAAATTTTTTTTATTCATAGCGTATACTTCCAAGACTTACTTCACCACTTTTTAATATTTCAATTTGATTAAATTCATTTTTTACTATTAGGTGGCCTTCATTATTTATATCAAGTGCTTTAGCATGATAAACATTATTATTTTTAATATAAGAAATATTTTTATTTAATATTAAACAATGTTGTTTATAAAAAGAAATTGTATCATTATGATTATTTTCATTAAAAAAATTATTTATTATAGTTGCTATTAATAAATTTTTATTGCAATTTTTTATATTTAAAGATGAAGCAATATTTGCTAACTCTTTTGGAAAATCATGCTGGTTTAAATTTATACCTATTCCAATAATAATAGTATCAACTTTTAAACTTTCATAATCCATAATTGCTTCTGTTAAAATCCCACAAACTTTTTTATTTTGATAATATAAATCATTTACCCATTTAACTTGTATTTTTTTATGAAAAATATTTTCAATTGCTTTAATGGTGGCAACTGCAACTTTTATTGTTATTAATGATAAATCAAAATCTTCTTTAACATTAAAAGAAAAAGAAAAATATATTCCATTTAATGGTGAATAAAAACTTTTACCAGTACGACCTCGACCAGATGTTTGTTTTAAAGCAATACATAAACAAGGCATTTTATATTCATCAACTATTTTTTTTAAATATGATGATGTTGAATCAATTTCATCAAAAATATCTATATGAAAAGATTTAGTTAAATATTTTTCAAGATAAGCTTTAGAATAAATATTAATATTTTCTGTTAAATAATATCCTTGATTACTTTTACCACTAATATTGTAGCCATCATTTTTTAAACCATTTATTGCTTTCCAAATAGCAGATCTTGAAACATGAAACATATTAGCCATATGTTCACCTGAAATTATTTCATTATTAATTAATGTTTCCAAAACATTATCTTTTAAACTCATTTTCAATCACCTTTGAAATCATATCATGATTGTAAACCAAATGCAACAATAAAGTTTACAATCAATCTAAAAAAAAAGAGCAACGAATGCTCTTTATATTAAGTATTTAAGCCTCTATATTGTGTTTGATAAAGTTTCTCATAAACACCTTTTTTAGCAAGTAATTCTTCATGATTTCCCATTTCCATAACTCTTCCTTGATCAAGAACAACAATTAAATCAGCATCTTGAATCGTAGAAAGACGATGTGCAATGATAATTGATGTACGATTTGCCATTAATTTAACCATAGCATCTTGGATTTTCTTTTCAGTTCTTGTGTCAACTGAAGAAGTTGCTTCATCTAAAATCAATATTTTTGGATTTGCTAAAACTGCTCTTGCAATTGTTAATAGTTGTCTTTGACCTTGTGATATATTTGAAGCGCCTTCAGTTAATATAGTTTTTTCTTTTTGAGGCAAACGATTAACAAATTTATAACAATTTGCTAATTTTAAAGCATCTTCAAATTCTTCTTGAGTAGCATTTTCCTTACCATATTTAATATTATTTTCTACAGTATCTTCAAATAATACAGCATCTTGTAAAACAATTGAAATTGCATCTCTTAAATCTTTTTTTGACATATCATTAATATTAACTCCATCAATTTTAATTGTACCTGAATTAATATCATAAAATCTTAATAACAAATTAACAATAGTTGTTTTACCACTACCTGTAGCACCAACTAAAGCAATCTTATGACCGCTTCTTACATCAACAGTAAAATCTTTTAATACAGGTTTGCCTTCAACATATGAAAAGTTTACATGTTCAAAATCTATTGTTCCTTTCATATTATTTGGATCAAAAGCTACTTTACCATTAAAGTCTTCAACTTCTTCTTCCATCATTTCAAAGACTCTTTCAGCACCAGCTAAAGCTGTAATTAATGATGAATATAGTGAAGCCATTTCATTAATTGGTCTAGTAAATTGTTTAACAATAAAAACGAACATAACAACTATATCAATACTTAAAGAGGCACCAAGTAATGTTTTACCAACACCCCAATAAATAAATAAAGCGCCAAAATAGCAAACTAAGAAATGGCCAACATTACCAATAAAATTCATAATAGGGCCCATTGATCCACCCCAAATTTGTGCTTTAATACCAGTTTTACACAAACGATCAGAAAATTCATTAAATTCATCTTCTGCTATTTGTTGATGATTATATGCCATTACTGTCTTACAACCTGAAACCATTTCCTCAGTTTGTGAATTTAAAAGTCCTAATATTCTTTGTTGTTTTGTAAATAATGGCCTCATAAATTTTGACATTAAAAATGTTAATGTAGTTGATAATAATAAAGTTATTAAGGAAACAAGTGTTAATAATGGTGAGAAAAATAACATAATCACCAAACAACCTATAATTGTTAAAACTCCTGAAACTAAAGATGTAATTGATTGTGATATGGCAATAGCAATATTATCTACATCATTTGTCATACGTGACATGATATCGCCATGTTGATGAGTATCAGTATATTTTATAGGAAATTTAACTATTTTTTTAAATAAATCATTTCTCATTTTTTTCGTCATGCCAACTGATAAATAAGCACTAAGCAATGAAGATAAATATTGAAATATTGTATATAGTAAATAAACACTAACTAAAATCAAAGTAAATGTATAAAATTTTTGAATTGAAGGCTCACTTTCCCAAATACCTTTATCAAAATTATAAACACCTAAAGATTTTACAATTTGTTGAATAAAAACATTAGTTGATAATGAACATGCAGTATAAAATAAAACTATAACAATTAAACTTATTAAAATTTTTTTAGAATATGAAATATATTTTAATAATTTAAATAATGTACCTTTTAAATCTTTTGGTTTTTCTTTTAAGCCACCAAAACGACTACCAGGTCCACGGCCGTTGCCTTGTTGCATTTGAATTTCTCTTAATTTTTTATCATCAAGTTTACGTGTTGCCATAATTAATCACCTTCTCTTTTCAATTGTGAATTATAAATATCTATATAAACTTCACAATTTTTCAATAAATTTTCATGAGTATCATAAGCAATAATGGTTCCACCATCTAAAACAGCAATTTTATCAGCATTTTTAGCTGTGGCCACTCTTTGAGCAACTACAATTCTAGTTGTATCGTTAATATTTTCTCTCATTGCTTGATATAGTTTTGCTTCGGTAACTAAATCTAATGCTGATGTTGAATCATCAAATATCAATATTTCTGGTTTTTTAACAATTGCTCTAGCGATTGATAATCTTTGTTTTTGACCTCCTGATAATGAAGTTCCTTTTTCCTCAATAAATTCTTCATATTTATCAGGTTTACTTAATATAAATTCTTCAGCTTGAGCGATTTTTGCAGCAAGTTGTACTTCTTCATCGCTAGCATCTTCTTTACCCCAGCGAATATTTTCACTAATACTTCCTGCAAATAACTCAGCTTTTTGTAAACAAATAGCAATTTTATTTCTTAAATCTTTTTGATTATATTCTTTAACATTGACACCATCAATTAATACTTCACCAGAACTTACATCATAAAATCTAGTTATTAGATTAACTAGTGTGGATTTGCCACTACCTGTTGCTCCAACAATTGCTATTGTTTCACCTTTATTTATTTTTAAATTTATGTTTTCTAAAACATAACCATTAGCATTGGGATAAGCAAAATTAACATTTTTAAATTCAACAGTACCTTTTTCTTTTAAAGTTGTAACATCTAAATTACCATCGATAATTTCTAGTGGACAATCTAAAACTTCATTAATACGTTTTGCTGAAGCACTAGCTCTAGCAATATTTGCAAACATCATACCAAAATTCATTAAAGCAAAACAAATCATTACAATATATGTTGTCGCTTGAGTTATTTCACCAATGGAAATTGTAGGAACATTTCCATTATTAAAAGCATCAGTAATATTAATTCCACCAATTGAATAAATGGCAATTTGTGCAAGATAGACAACAATCATAAATAATGGCATTAATAGTGCAAATAATTTATTAACATATAATAAGACATTAGCATAAGCTGAATTTACGTTATCAAAACGATTAATTTCATAATCTTCTTTAGAAAATGCCTTAACTACTCTAGCACCTGTAACATTTTCATGTACAACAGTATTTACTTTATCAAGTTTAGTTTGTAAATTTCCAAAAACTGGGAATGTTTTTCTCATAAAAATAATCATTATAATTATTTCAATTGGCAAGGCAATAGCTAAAATAGCTGCAAATCTTAAATCAATATTAATAGTAAAAATAATACCTAAAACAAACATTCCAAACGATCTTACAAACATACGAATCATTTGAGCAATAAAATTTTGAATTTGTGTAATATCATTTGTTACTCTAGTAACAAGAGAAGCTGTTGAAAAATCATCAGTTTGGTCATATGATAAACGCATTATTTTTGCAAACACATCTTTTCTTAAATCATTAGCATATTTACAACTTGCAATATTAGCAAAAACACCAGACAAAATACCACAAGCTACACCAATTAAAACAAAGCCTATCATTACAAGACCAATTGTTTTGACTGCATCTGGATTACTTGACTGAATTCCATCATCAATCATTTTTTGCATTTGTTTGGTAATTAGCATATCCATTGCAACTTCACCAATCATAAATAAAGGTGCCAAAAGTGCAGCCCACCAATATTTTTTTAGATACCTTAATAACTTAAACATTATTATTATCCTCCTTTAAAGCCATAACTAATTTATTTAAATATTTTTCAAGATTATTTAGTTCATTTTCTTCTAAAATAGAACTTAATTTATTTTCATTTTTTATAAAAATTTGTTTTAATTTTAGATCAAGTTTTTTACCTTTTTCAGTTAACTTAACAATTGTTAAACGATTGTCAATATCAGATTTTTCTCTTGAAATCAAATTTTCATTTTCCATTTGTTTTAATAATAATGAAATAGATGATTTTTTTAAATGAGTTTTTTCACAAAGCTGTGATTGCGTTAAACCATTTTTATTTTCAAGCAAACTCATAAAAATAAATCTAAATGTTGGATTAATTCCTAAACTATCAGCTTCTTTTTTTATATTATTCATAAACATTTTATGAACTTCATGAAAACGATAACTTAAAGTTTTTTTATGATTTAATTTATCCATTTTTTTCCCTCCTTTAAAATTAGTTTGTTTTAAAACTAACTTTCATTATTATACTACTTTTTTAATAATATGCAATTACTTTTTTAAAGTAATTGTTAGAATATAAATCTTTTTTTGCATAAAAAAAGAAACAATTTTTAAGTCTTCTTTAATTGTTTCTTTTAAATTATATTTTTTATAGAATTGTCACTGTATTTGTATTTGGAAAATAACTAGCAGTATATGTTGAACCTGTTGGTAAACAACAAAACCATGTCAAAGGATTACCAGGATCATTATATAAATTTCTTGTCCAATCGGCACTGTCTACTAAAACAACAGCACCTTTAAAAATAGATGTTTCTTTTGTTAAAATTGTTTGATTGTTTTCAGAATCTGTATAAAGGAATTGAACATATCCATATTCTCTATTAATTGTAAATGTAATATCCCATGAACCTTTAAAGCCATTCCATACGGCGACATTATTAATTTTTCCATCTACTCTTGCAATAAATGATTGACCAATTTTTGAAGCTGCAAATGTAAATTCTTCTGAATTTTCATTATGATAAATAAGTGATTTATAATTAGTTTCATCAATTGTCCATTCTATAACAAGATAATATGAATGTGATAACAAATTATATGTTGGTACTGAAATTGTAAAGCCTGTTTTATTATCTAAAGGCGAAATTGTTGTTGTAAATGTTAAATTATCATCGGTAATTACATATGCTTCATTTGCAACATTTTTTGATGTTACAGTGATATTTTCATCTGTGGCATTTATATTAGAAAACATATCTTTATCTGTAGAACCATATGTGGCTTCCGTATAATTTTCTAATGATTTTAATTCATTTATTTTTTCATCTTTAGAAAGATTTGTATCTACATAACTTGCTGTACCATTTACAATGTGTATTTGTGGAACACCATTAACATCTATTAATTCAACTTTAACATTGTCAAATGTTCCATTTTGACTTGCAGTATTAAAATCATTTGTTATTTTATTATAAAGATTTTTGCCAAACACTTCAGCCCATAATAATTTCATTTCTTTGCTTTCTCTTGAACCTGTGATAACAAAGCCATCTGTTGGAACTAGTGTTTCAAAATCACCATATTGTAAATTTGGATTCCTTTCTTCATTTGTATTACCTGAAGCAAACCATTCACCGTATGTACTATAATTAGGCCCTAATGCAAAGAAATCCCCAACTATTTTGCCTTTATTTACACTTGTTGATTTTGGAATAATAACATTTCCATCTTTTGTTCCTGAATAGAAATCATCAGATGGTGTGGCATATCCTGCTCTTAATCCTGAAGATGCATATATGATTTTTCCATCATTATCTACAGCAATAACATTTTCTAAACCTTGAGTGTTAAATGTATGTCTACCTGTTGCAAAATCATATTTTGATACATTTGGATTTTTTTTATCATCTGTATAAACTGTAATATCAGTTTTTGCAGTTAAACATGATTGATTATATGAAGCTAGATAATTTCCATCTTCTAAAGAAGGAACATAAACTTTAACAAATTTTTTATCTTTATCATAATATATTCTAGTTTCTTGTGATATAGCCAAATTTCTTGTATTAAGATTATATGATAATTCACTAACTACATTATTTGTTATTGCCATTACTAAACTTGTAGCAGAAGTATCATAACTTGTAATTAAGAAACCACCTTCTGGTGCATGAAGTTCAAATTTTGTGTTTTCTTCTAATATATTAAATGAAGGATTATTGTGATAATCATCAGATGCATAATCTGGATGTGTATAATATTTAGTTCCACTTGGCTCTCCATAACCATTTGCAGGATTATAAACAAAATAAGCAATTTTACCTTCATTATCAACAATAAGAATTGTTCTTTCGCCAACGCCATCTATAGCATATGAAGTAGTCCAATCTTCATTAATTACAATTGTTGAATCATCAATAACTGTAAATTTTGAATCAGTTTCTAAACTTAAAACATCAATAGTTCCTGATAATCCCATATGAGGTGGCAAATTTTTCCATGCTGCATAATCAAACACAGCTTTATATTTAGCATCTTCTTTTCCTACTTCTATTTCAAAATCAATTTCATCTGAAACTTCTTCCCAAGTTGATTCAGTTTCATTCCATTTTTCCCAATGTGAAAATTCATAATCTTGATTAGGTATTTTAGGAGTTAATGTAACTTTATTTCCTGTTGCATGGAAGAATTTTTCTGATTCTAATTCTCCTTTATCGCCATCTACATCAACTTCAATATTGTAATATCTTGAAATATCATCAGATGTTGCAACTATTGCTTGAACAGTAGTATTATTACATACAATAGCACATGTTACATCAACCATGTCACCAACTGTTACTGTATCAGGAAATGTTGTTTTATACAAATTCATTGTAAATTCTTTTGAATCCTCAACTAATTTAATTGTTGATGTTCCAGTAGCATCAATTGATACTACTTTTGCGCCAACAACTTTAATTACTTTATAGTTGTTATCAACTTTCCAAACATCTTTAGCTTCATTAATTGTTTTTATAGTTGTTGCATCTTCTGGTTTTAATTGACCAAAGGCATCTAGTTTTAAAACAGATGTTGCATTTACTGTTAAATAACCATTTGTTGTTGTTTTTGTACCATTTACAACAATTGTATCTCCAACTTTATAATCTTTAGTTATAGTTTCATCATTAACTAAAACAGATTTATGATTTTCATCAACAATGATAACAGTATTTCCACCACTATAACTTACTACTCCTTTTAGATTTTCAAATGTTGATGAATCGTCTAATGTAGCAATATCATCAGTTGTAATATAAGTAGTCACTTTATCATCATCTGTTGAAGTAAATGCTTTGGCATATGTATCCTTTTCTTGATAACCTGAATCATCAACTATTTCATCTGTGGTTCTTTCTTTTACTGAAAGTTTACGAGTCCCATCAGTATCTTCAACAATTGACAAATAGAATTTGTTAAATGTTTTTGCAGGTGTTAAACCTAAGAAATTATTTGTAGCTCCTGAAGGTAAAATAGTCATTTGATCAGTTACAACATTAGGCCTTAATTGACGACATAAATCAACAAACGTTGATTCATCACCATTTCCTTTGATAATAAAACCATTTGTAGGAACTAATAAATCATATGCTTCATAACTAACTAATTCAGTTACCTTTTTGCCATCACCATCAAAATGTTCATATTGAGAATCTAAAGTAATTTTAGTATAGATTTCACTATATGTTGCAAATTGTTCATGTAAAGACCAAAATTCAGCATCATCTGTTACTGGTTTTGAACTTACATTGTAATAGAAATCATCAGATGGTGAACCATAACCTAATCCTGTTCCATATGATGCATATACAATATAACCAGCTTCATCTACCGCAATATACCATAAATTACCACCTTTAGTTAATGGCACTGTGTGACGATTACCATTTTGTTCTGAATAAAATCTGCCACTATCTTTATTTAATGGAGCAACAGTTTTATTTATTTCAAAATCAGTCCATATTGTTGTATTATTTTTTGAATCATCAAAATTAAATATAACATCATACAATTTTGCTTCTGGTATATATTCTTCAACACTAGATGTACTGCTACTTGTTTCTTGTGAATGACTACTTTGTCCAGAACTACTAGCAGAATTTGAAGGTGTTAAATTATCAGAACTAACTGAATCTGAATTCTTTTTATTATTACATCCTGTTAGTGCTAATGAAAATGTACCCAAACTTGCCAAAAGTGCACTTATTACTTTTTTAAAGTTCATAATTAATTTTTCCTTTCATAAATTTAATTTGGAATGTGTTTTTCCCTTTTAAATATACCATTATAAGAAGGGCTTAACAATGGAAAAAAACTTTAAAAATATGGAAAAAAGTAATGTGTTGTATTTTAATATTTTATAATGACAATTAATAAAAAAACATTTATTTTTTTTAGAAAATATTATATAATGTATTAGTAAACTTAAGGGACCTTTATGGCCTAAAAAGAAAGGAAAAAAATATGAAAAAAAATGATTTAACCTACAAAATGGTAGGAAATGCTTTATTAATTGCTTTGACTGTTGTTTTTACATTGATATCTAACAATATCCCTATTGCTGGAATTTCAATCAATTTATCTTTAATTACTATAGCTGTGGCTGCTATTTTATTTGGCAAAGTGAGTGGTTTAGTTGTAGGGCTTGTAAATGGAGCCCTAGTTATGTTATCTGCTGCACCATTTTTTGCTATTAATCCTGTGGCTACAGTTTTTGTTTGTTTATTAAAATCTAGTCTTGCTGGTCTAATTGCTGCTATTGTATATAAGTTGTTTTTAAAAATAAATGAACATGTTGGTGTTATATTAGCTACAATTTTAGTACCAATTATCAATACATCTTTATTTATTATTGGATCTCTTTTATTCTTTAATGGTGTTTTTGGAGAATTAATAACATTATTTGTAGCTGCAAATTTCATAATTGAATTTATAATAAATTTATTATTATCTCCAGCAATTTATTATATTGTAAGAGTTTATAAAAATAAGCATAAAGAATTAGCAAAATAAAAAACTTTATAATTTTGATTAAAATTTTATAAAGTTTTATTTAAGTTAATACAATATTATTTTAATTAAATTTTTTATTATAGGGCACTTCTTCCAAAGTGCCTATTTTATTTTTTCTTAATAAATTTATTACCACTATGCCAAGCTTTTCCAACTTTTTCGCCAACAGCATAATAATTATAATTTATTTGATCAAAAACAAAAGTGTTAACCTTTTTAAAATCAATTTGACCTTTTTCATCTAAAACACTTTCATCAGCTAAAACGTTAACTATTTTTCCTAAAATTCTTAGTCCATAAGGCTCTTCTTCAAATTTTTCAACTATACATTCTAAAGTAACAGGATATTCATTAATAATAGGAGCATCAACATTTTTGCTTTTAGAAGAACTTAATCCACTAATAGCAAATTTATTTGGTTCATTATTACCAGATATAGTACCTAAATAATCTGAAGCCTCTAATGTATCAATGCTAGGAATAGCTAAAGTGAAAGCTTTTCTTTTATATAAATTAGTAACAGTTTTATGTGTTTTTTCTAAATTTAACGCAACCATGTTATTATCACAAATGCCACCCCATGCCATCATCATAGCATCAACGCTGTCATCATCATTATATGTTCCTATCATATATGTTGGCATAGGAAATAAATAAGGTTTATCACCAAATGATTTTTTCATTTTCTTTCATGTATTATAAAATTAATCAAAGAAATGAATAATTTTATAACCTTTTCCTTTCTCCAATTTAATTATTTTTTTTATATATTTTATACAAACCATATAAAACTAAATCTGGTTCAATAATATCAATTTTTTCATAACATAATGGGGCAATGAAAGAAATTAAACCACCTGTAGCGATTATTTTGATATTATCATTGTTGATTTCTTTTTTTATTCGTTTTATTAATCCATCAACCATACTAGCAAATCCATATAAAACTCCAGATTGCATACAAGGAATTGTAGAATTATTTAAAATTTTTTTAGGAACTACTAATTCAAAATTAGGAAGCAATGCAGCATTGTTTATCATTGCTTTAGTTGAAACAGCAACACCTGGAGCAATCAAACAACTCATAAAAGTATTTTCTTTATAATATAATATTTTCGATGCAGTGCCTAAATCAATAACTAAACATTCATTTTCAAATTCACTTGCCCCTAAAACATCACAAATCAAATCAGCACCAACACTTTTTGGATCATCAGCAATAATTTTTAAACCAGTTTTTAAATTATTACCAACAATTTTAGGTGTTAAATTATAATATTTTTCACACATTTTTTTTATAGCACTTGTTATTTGTGGCACAACAGAGCATATCATAACTTCATCAAGCTTAGTATTAATAAAATTCTTAAAAAGCAAATAATATTCATCAGATGATTTATCTAAAAAAGATTTTATGCGATAAGAAGATAAAAGTTTTAATTCATCATGTAAGCCAAAACAAATATTTGAATTTCCAATATCAATTAATAAAATCATAATTATAATGCTTGCATGGCTGCGCCTATGATTCCACAATCTTGATCATATTTTGCACACACAACTTTTATTTTTCCTCTTAAAGACATATATACATAATCATCAACTTTTTTAATAATTTCATCTAAAAAATATTCTTTTGATTTCATGAGTCCACCACCTAATACAAAAATATCAGGTTCCATATAGGCTACAATTGAGCCAATCAAAGCAGCGATATCTTCAACAAAAGCATTTTTTATATTTAAAGCTATTTGATTTCCACTAGATGCCAATTTAAACACATCACCAGCATTTTGACATTGAAGTCCTTGTTCATTAGCTTTAATTGTTAATGCTGTTCCACTTGCTTCTCCTTCAACACAACCTTTGGCCTTAAACTCACTTGGAGCACGTCCGCCATTACGAACTATCATTGAACCCACTTCCTGAGCTAAGCCATTATAACCAACAACCATTTGTTTATTAACAACTAATCCACCACCAATACCTGTAGATAATGTTAAATATTGAACGACTTCATAACCTTTTCCCGCACCAACTATTGCTTCAGCAAGAGCAGCTACATTAGCATCATTTCCTACAAATACTGGATAACCAAATTCTTTGGCAACCATTTCTTTTAAATTAAATGAATCTTTTATATTTAAATTAGGAATATAAATAACAGTTCCATCTTTTTTACAAGGACCAGGAACACCAATTCCAATTCCTTCAATTTTATATTTTGTTGTTTTTAAAATTTTTCTAATTAAACTAAAAATATGATTAGTTAAAGTTTCAATTGAATTGGCATTAGTTTTTTCTTTTATAACATCAAATAATTGACCATCACTATTTACAATACCAATACGAATATTAGTACCACCAACATCAATTCCTAAAGCATATTTCATTATAATTTACAAACTTTCATTAAATTTGTATTTCCAACACCATTACCACCAGTAATAATGAAAGTATCTCCTTCTTTTAAACCATAATATACTGCAATTTCACTGGCAAATGACATAAAATCAATTTCATAAGTTTTATGATTAGCAACTACAGGATAAATGCCCCAATTTAATGTTAAAGACATACGAATATTGGCATTTGAGGATACTGAAGCGATTGGACAAATAGGGCGATATTTTGAAATACGTTTAGCAGTTGCCCCTGATTCACTAAATGCAACGATTAACTTTGCATTAACTTCTTTAGCAGTAGTTATAACTGCATTGGCAACGGCATCATCTAAAGGAAATTCAAAAGCAGTAGATTCTAAAGAAGCATTATTAATATTTTCAAGTTCTCCTGCATGTTCTTCAGTGACCTTAATAATTTTTGATAATTCTTTTACTGTTTTTACAGGATATAGTCCAGTAGTAGTAACATTGGCTAAACTAATACCATCAACACCATCTAAAACTAAATTAGCAACATCTGCTACCTCAGCTCTACTTGGTCTTTTATTTCTAGTCATTGATGACAAAACTTGAGTACCAACTATAATTGGTTTACCTACTATATTACATTTTCTTATTATTTTCTTTTGAATAATTGGTAATAATTCATAAGATATTTCAAAACTTAAATCTCCACGAGAAATAATAATGCCATCTGATACTTCTAAAATTTCATCAAAATGATCAACTGCCGATTTGTTTTCAATTTTAGCAAAAACAAAAATATTAGGATTATCTTTTTTAACAATTTCTTTGATATCTAAAATATCTTGAGCAGTTCTAACGAATGATGCGCCAACAAAATCGACACCAGAAATTGATGCAAATTTTAAAATAGCAGCATCTTCATTACTAATGCATGGTAAAGAACTAACCATTGTAGGAACACTCACAAGACAATTGCTACATATATTACCTGATTTTAATGCTTCACATTCAATAGTTTTATCTTCATCATTTTTCCTTAAAACTTTTAATGTAACATTGCCATTATTTACAAATATTTCATCACTTAAAGAAATATCATCATAAAACTTTTCATAATTAATTGAAAAATTATGGGCATCACCAACAATTTCTTCTTTTGTATGAATAGTTACTTTACAGCCTTTTCCAATTGGTTCAATGTCATTTTTAAAAATATGTGTTTTAATTTTTGGACCATATGTATCAAGCATTAATGATAAAGCACGATCGTGAATTAAAGATAATCTTTTGATAGTGTCAATGTATCTTTGTTGAACTGAAATTGAACCATTTGTAAGATTAAGTCTTGCAACATTCATTCCTGCAAGTAGCATCTCTTCTAAGACATTTTCAGATTCTGATTGTTGACCAATTGTACAAATAATTTTGGTTTTATTTAGCATGTTTTCTCTCCTTTTGTTAAATAAAATGTTTAAATTGTTTAACAAGCTTTGCTGGATATTTTTTAGGAAGTTCATTAGCTTTTACTATATCCATATAAGTTAATTCTTCTCCTTTAACACCTACGCAAACACCTGTTTTGCCCTCTTTTAATAATTCAACAGCATAATCCCCAAGTCGTGAAGCTAATATACGATCAAAAGCAGTTGGAGTTCCTCCTCTTTGAATATGACCTAAAACAGCAGCACGTGTTTCATATGTACCATCTTTATTTAATACATCTGCAATATGAAAAACATCTATTGTATGTTCACAAACAATAATAATGCAATTTCTTTTATGTAATTTTTTAGCCTCTTTTACAACATTAATAATATTTTCATCAGAATAATCTTCTTTAGTTGTTATGACACATTCAGCACCACAAGCAATACCTGCTCTAATTGCTAAATCAGGATCATGATGACCCATAACTTCGATAACCGAACATCTACCATGAGAATTAGTAGTATCTCTTATTTTATCAACACATTCAACAATGGTATTTAAAGCAGTATCAAAGCCAATAGTATATTCTGTAGATACAATATCATTATCTATTGTTCCAGGAACACCAATACATGGAACTCCCATTAATGATAATTTATATGCACCCATGTAAGTGCCATCACCACCGATACAAACCAAAGCATTAATACCATGTTTATTTAATGTTTCAATAGCTTGTCTTCTTACGCTTTCTTCTTTAAATTCTGGGAATCTTGCAGTACCTAAAATAGTACCACCTTTATTACCAATACCACTAACATCAACTCTTTCAAGTTTTCTAATATTTTCAGTGATAAGTCCTTCATATCCATCATAGATTCCATAAGCTTCAATGCCTACATAGTTTGCTGCTCTAACTATTGCTCTAATTGCAGCATTCATTCCAGGTGCATCGCCACCAGATGTTAAAATTCCAATTTTTTTAATTTCCATAAATAACCACCTTTACATTTTTATTTCATTAATTTTTTCTATTAAATGATTGGCCTTTGTGTCATCATTATAATTAAGTTTATAAATTTTTGGTAATTCTTCTAATGAAAATTCACTACATAATATTGTAGTTTTTTCACTTTGCAAACGATTATCAATTAGTGATAATAAAATTTCATCTCTAGACCAAGCACTAATTGCTTCATTACCAAGGCCATCTATAATAAGTATATCGCTTTCTAAAACAATTTTAAATGTGTCTTCTTTATCATTTGTCTTGAAATCACTTTTTATTTCTTTTAATAAATCAGATAATTTAACAATGCTAACTTTATATTTTAATAATAAACCATAAGATAATGATTTTAATAATTTTAATCGTATTTTAGCATTTTTTAATTGTAAAAAGGCTCCAGAAATTTTTTCACCTTTTAATAAAGATATTATTCTTTTTGTAAAATCTTTACCAAGTAAAGCAATATTGTCATAAACAAAATTTTTCTGACTATCATCTAAAATTTCTTCTTTATCAAAAGTTGTATATAGCAAATTATTTTTACGAACATAATAATCTTTAAAATATTTACAAATAATAAAACTATCAGATAATTGATTATAAGAATCTCTTTTTATTTGATACATTAATCCTTTTGTAGAATGATTGCACTCATTTTTA
Organism: uncultured Bacilli bacterium; assembly: GCA_947626825.1. Lineage (GTDB taxonomy): Bacteria > Bacillota_I > Bacilli_A > RFN20 > CAG-631 > CAKPXW01. The sequence goes on from CANQTM010000004.1 coordinate 53,624, forward strand.
CTTTGACATGAAAAACATTTATTATTTATATTAAGATAATAATTAAATAATTCATAATAAGTTTCTATTTCATCATCAGTAATTTTTAAAGAAGCTATTATAGGACTTATTAAATTATTATTTTTTATTTCTTTAATATATTCTTGAAAATCAAAATCATCGTTAACATTAAAATTTAATTTTTCCATATTATCCATCCATTAGTTTCTTAAATTCATCAATAGTTGCTTGATCAATTGTATCATCTTCATTTGGTTTATTTTCTTTTGAATTTAATGAAATTTCATTATTATTTTTTTGATTTTCATAATATTTTTTGATTCTTTTATTGCGATTACGAAAATAATTCATTGCATCTAATGTAGTTTTAACTCCATTTAAAAGCATTTCTTCTATTGTCTTAACAAAATAATTTTTTGAAACACCTAAAGTCCTTTGCCCATATTTAAAATAATAATTAATAACTACATTTAAAACACCTTCTGTTATTTTATATTGATCTAAAAGTTCATTTATCATTGCTGTTTCTCTTGGCAATAAAGTTGTCCTTCCAGATAACTTTTTATAATAAGCAATTGAACGTTCTCTATCAAAAGTTTTAGCTATCAATTCATCAGAATTATTATTTTCTTTGGAAACTTTTTCTTGATATTTTTGACTAATAAAATCATTTAATTTTAAAACATTCAATTTCATTTTATTGTCTATATAATCAAAACTATTTAAAATAGCATTTTCAACATCGTCATAACTTAAATTAAATAATTTTTTTAAACGATTTATTTCTTTTTTATCACTACTTGTTATTACATCCTCATATGATGCAATCACAGGATATTTTTCATAAAATTGTCCATAAAATTCATCTTCAGTTAAATCTTTAACTATTTTTATATCTTCTATATCTACATATTCATCTTCAATAATTGGAATTGAAAGAAAATATTTACATACTTGTTTATAATAATTTTCATCAACAATAACTTGTAAAGCCTTATTTAATTTTTCATCATTTAAAAATTCAGTAGCAGTTTGAGTTGATTTTAAAACAAATAAATAGTCATTAGCTTTTCTTTGATTTGCTTTATATGTTATAAGACCATATTCTTTTAAAGTTTCTATAGCCATGTTAAATTGCTTATCGTCACATTGTAACAATTTATGCAAACGAGCAATTGTAAAATGTTCATTACAATCTTTGTTAAGTGAAACTTCACTTTCTAAAACAAGATAGAGACTCATGGCATTGCATCCTATAATTGGACCATAAAGTCGTACTAAAACCTTATAATCAATAACAAACTTAGTATCTTTTTTATCATGTGATATTTTATATGTATCCAAGAAACTAAATGTGTACATTGTTTACTACCCCCTATGAATTTATTTTTTGAATAATAACTTCTAACTGCTTTAAATTTTCAACTTCATCATAATTACTATTAATAACAAAATTTGCTAATTTTACTTTTGTATCATTATCAAATTGCTGTTGTTCTAATTTTATCATATTTTGATATTGTCTAACATCTCTTTTTTCTAACATTTTATGTCTTAAATTATCATTTACACTTATTGCTATAGTATAATCAAATAAATTTGTTAAATTTGCTTCAAAAAGTAATGGGACTTCAATAAAAATTAATTCATTTTTAGCTTTAATAGCAATATTTTTAATTTTTAAAATGACATATGGATGAATAATATTGTTAAGTTTTTGAATATTATCGTCATTTAAATTATTTTTTATAATATCTTTATCTACTTGACCATTAATTAAACAATTAAATGATTCATCTAACTTTTTTTTAATTTCATTATCCAAATATGCTTCTTTAACAAATTCATCACAAGAATATGTTTGATAATGAAAATGATGTGAGATTAATTTTAAAATATGAGATTTTCCAGAACCTAAGCATCCAGTTATTCCAATTAGCATAATTTATCCTTTCTGACAATTAGGACAATAATGTGTTCCCCTTTTATTAACAAATGTTTTTATTATCAATGTTTGACATCTTTCACATGGGCAATTTTCTTTACCATATACTTTGATTTTTAATTGAAAACGACCATCAACACCATGACTACTTTGAAAACTTTTTATTGTAGAACCACCATCCAAAATGGCTTGATTTAAAATTTCTTTTGCATTATCAATAATATCTTGACAATTTTTTAAGTTTAAAATGTTAGCTTTGGTCAAAGGATTTATATAACATGCATAACAAACTTCATCAGCATAAATATTTCCAAGGCCAGCAATGATACTTTGATCTAATAAAACACTTTTTATAGGTTTATGAATCTTAGAAAAATGATTTAATAAATAATGTGGATCTTTTATTTCACTTGGTTCTAAACCTAAATTGCATAATGGTTCAACATTATAGATATCAACATCTTTATCAAAATACCACATACGGCCAAATTTCCTAACATCATGATAAATCAAAACACTATTATCTTTAAAAGTAAATATTATATGTGAATGTTTATCTTTTAAAGAAAGATCAAATTTAAATTTGCCTTCCATTCGCAAATGAATAATAAGATATCCTTTATTTAAAATTATAATCAAATATTTTCCTTTACGTGAAAAATCAATAATTTTTTGATTTTTTAAAACTTTTACAAATTCATCTTTTTCAATATTAGCTAAAATTTTAGGATATAAAACTTCAACATCTTGAATGGTTTTATTTAAATATATGGCTTGTAAGCCCCTTTTAACTGTTTCAACTTCAGGTAATTCTGGCATATTATTTTGCCTCCAACCAATTATCGCCAATTGCTCCTGATACTTTTAAAGTAATTGGTTGATTTTCCAAAACATTTTCCATAATATTTTGGATATTTGCTTTTATATCATCAACTTTTGTTTCTAAAACTTCAAATAATAATTCATCATGAATTTGACATATTAAATGGCAATCATCTCCAAGTGAATTTAAATATTTATCAACTTTAACCATTGCTATTTTAATTACATCGGCTGCACTACCTTGAATTGGTGTATTCATAGCAATTCGTTTAGCACCTTCTTTTGAATTATAATTACTTGAATTTATATCTAATATTTTTCGTCTTCTTTTTAAAATAGTAGTTACATAACCATTTTTTTGACAAAACTCAATTTGGTTATCTAAAAATTCTTTTATTCGAGGATAAGTTTTAAAAAATTTATCAATAACATTTTGAGATTTTGCTAAAGATAATCCAATTTGTTCTGATAATCCCCAAGCTGAAATACCATAAACTATACCAAAATTAATGGCTTTAGCTACTCTTCTTAATTCTGGTGTTACTTCATTAAGAGGAATATTATATATTTTGGCTGCTGTAGATGCATGAATATCATCCCCCATTAAAAATGAATGCAATAAATTTTCATCATTTGATAAAATTGCTAATATTCTAAGTTCAATTTGTGAATAATCTAAAGATAAAATTTTATAATTTTTAGGAGCAATAACAAGTTTTCTAATTATTTTTCTTTCATCATCTCTAACAGCTAAATTTTGTAAATTAGGATTTGATGATGATAATCTTCCAGTCATTGTTGTTGATTGATTAAACATTGCATGGATACGATTATCTGCAAATATTGACTCTTCAAAAGCAGAAATATATGAATTTAATAATTTAGAAAATTTACGATATTGTAAAATTAATGGTACTACTTCATGCATATTTTCAATTTGTTTTAAATCATCAGCATTTGTAGATCTTTTCTTACTACAAGGTAATTTTAATTCATCAAATAAATATTCCGCCAATTGTTTTGGTGAATTGATATTTATAGGATGTCCAACAATATCATTAATTTTATTTTCAACTTCTTTTATCTTAAGTGAATATTCATCATCTAATTTTTTTAATAAATCAGTATCAATTAAAACTCCATTCATTTCCATTTTGGCTAATATTATTGCTAAAGGTTGTTCAACATTAAATAAAAGATTTTCATTTTCCATATCTTTAATATCTTCTAAAACTTTATCTTTTAATAGACAAGAAGCTTTGGCAATACATAAAGCATATTTTACATAATCATCTAATGATGGGTTTTTAATTAATGGTTCAATTGTAATATTATATTTCTCAAAAATATCAGAATTAGTTTTAAAATCTGGATCTAATAAATAAAAAGCAAGAAGTATATCAAAACCAACATTTTCCAAATTAATACCCATTTTTCTTAACAAAATATAGGCCTGTTTGCTATCAAAAACATTTTTCTTAATATTTTTATTACTTAAAAAGTCAATTAAATCAAAATCAAATGTAATATAATCAGCTAAAATATATTCTTCTTTTTCTTTATTTGCTATTGCTAAGCCTTTAATATTACCATAATGATAATTTCTATTATCAACATCAACAAAAATAAAACTTTCCTCATTTAATAAATCTTTAGAAATATAATCTACAATATTAGTTTTTATTGCTATAGTTTGTTCACTATCTTCACTTTCAGTTGTAAATTTTAATAAAGATTTTATACCATATTGTTTAAAAAATTTATTTAAACCAACATGGTCATAATCATCATAAGTATCATCTAATAAAGATAAATCAATTGGAACATTTCTTTCAATTGTTGCAAGTTCATAAGATAAAAAAGCCATTTCTTTATCTGCTAATAATTTTTCTTTTAATTTACCTTTTATTTGTTCAATATTATCATAAATATTATTTAATGATTGGTAAGTATTTATAAGATCAAAAGCAGTTTTTTCTCCAACGCCTTTAACTCCAGGAATATTATCAGAACTATCTCCCATTAAAGCTTTAACATCAATAATTTGTAAAGGTGAAATATTATAAACTTCTTTTAAATGATTTCTATCAAAAGTTTCAACTTCTGATAAACCTTTATGCATCATATTAACTAAAACATTATCATCAATTAATTGTAATAAATCTCTATCACCAGTATAAACTTCAATCATAGCATCATGTTCTTTGGCGTGTGATACTAATGTTCCAATAATATCATCAGCTTCATAACCTTCTATTTCAATAGTTTTAATATTACATATTTTTAGAAATTCTTTGATTGGTGCAAATTGCATTTTTAATTCAATAGGTACTTCTTTTCTATTTGCTTTATAATTATTAAATTCTTGGTGACGAAACTTTTTACCTGGAGAATCTAATGCTACTAAAATATCATCAAAATTTTTTTCTTGTAGTAAACGAATTAAAATTGATGAAAATAAATAAATAGCATTTGTTGGTATTCCATCACTATTACTACTCATACGATTTGCAGTTGCATAATAGGCCCTAAATATCAAACCATTGCCATCAATTAAAACAATTTTTTTCATAGCGCAATCTCCTTTAGTTTTCTTAAAGAATTTAAATAATAACGATTGTTCTTTAAACTAATATTTGCTATAACATAATCATCTTTATTAAATTCTAAATAATTATTAATGTTTTGATAAGTTTTTAAATTTAAAATTTTACTATCATCTTCAATATTTATATTTAAATATTCTTTATTTTCTTTTGTTTTTTTAATTTCAATTAGAGTGATTTTTCCTAAAATATTATAATATCCTGATGAATTTATATTAATTATTTCTGTTATTTTTTCTTTGACATTTTCTTTTATTTTTTTAAGTGGTGAAGTTGTCACATATATTCCAAGCATGTCATGTTCTTTTTTTATAAAATCAATGGTATTTTCACTAGCAAATAAAATTGGTTTAGAAATAAAATTATATTTTTCATCATCATATGTATTTGGAATATAGTCAAATCCTTTAAACATTATTGCAAAATCATATAATTTATTTAAATTAGAAATTAATAAACCTCTTTTAATGTTAAAACAATCAAGTGCACCAGCATAAATTAAATCTGATATAATTTCAACTGAAACATCATTTAAACACATACGAATAATAAAATCATAAATATCTTTAAATTCACATTTTTCTCTTTCAAAAATGATAATTTTAGCAATATTTTCTTTAATTGTTGCAATGTTTTTTAAACCAAATAAAATATTATTATTTATTGCTTTAAATTCTAAAGAAGATGCTAATACATTTGGTTTTAAAAACTTAACATTTAATCTTAAAGCTTCATAATAAATAAGTTTTCTTCTTTCAAGATTTTCTTGATTAACATTTAATAAAGCTTCATAAAAAATAGCAGGATAAGTTGCTTTTAAATAGGCCATAATAGACACTATTTTGGCATAGCCAACAGAATGGGCTTTATTAAAGCCATAAGAAGCAAATTGCAAAATTAAATTAAAAATTTCTAAAGCTTTATTTTCACTTATTCCATTTTGTAAACAACCATTAACAAATTTTTGTTTTTCATTAGTTAATAAATTGATTTTTTTCTTAGAAATTGCTCTTCTAAATACATCAGCATCTCCTAAAGAATAATTAGCAATTTTTTGACAAATTTGCATAATTTGTTCTTGATAAATAATAATTCCATATGTTGGACATAATATATCTTCTATCAATGGTTCAATTTGATAATATTCTTGTTTGTTTTTTCTTTTTATATATGTATCAATCATGTCCATTGGACCTGGTCGATATAAAGCAATTAATGCAACTATATCTTCAAACTTTGATGGTTTTAATTTACTAATTACTTCATTCATTCCTTTAGATTCTAATTGGAAAATACCAATATTAGAATTAGATGAAATTAAATCATATGTCTGACGATAATCAAAATTAAGATTATCTAATGTATAATTTTGTTGATATTTTTCATTAATTTGTTTTAAGCAATAATCAATTATAGATAAGTTCTTTAAACCTAAAAAATCCATTTTCACTAGGCCTATTTTTTCAGCAACAATATGATCATATTGCAAAGCAATGGTACTATCATCAATTTGAAATGTTGGTACTAATTCATCAAGGTTTTCTTGTGATAAAATAATTCCTGCAGCATGTAAACCTATTTGTTTTTTTAAGCCTTCAATTTCACTTGCCAAAGTGCATAATGTTTTATAATTACTATGAATATCTAATAAAGATTTAAATCTTGGATTTGTTTTATATTCATTTTGAATGCTTGTAATATTATTTGATATAGTTTTCATCAAATAATCAACATCATCATTACTTATTTTTAATATTCTTGCCAAATCTCTAATGGCACTTTTAGGACCAAATGTAGCAAATGTAGCAATATATGCCATCTTTTTGTAGCCATATTTTTCTTTAACATATTTAATGATTTCATCCCTTTTATTATCAGCAAAATCAATATCAAAATCAGGATAATTACTTCTTGATGGATTTAAAAATCTTTCAAAAAGTAAATCATATTTTAAAGGATCTATTGTTGTTATATTTAATAAATATGCCACTAAAGATGCTGCACCAGAACCTCTTGCTGGTCCTACAGGTATTTTATTTTGTTTAGCATAATTTACATAATCAGATACAACTAAATAATAATTGGCAAAACCCATTTCAATTATAATTTTTAATTCATAATTTAAACGTTTTAAATAAATATCGCTTTCAAGATTTTTATTTTTTAAACCTTCTTTAGCTAATTCTATTAATTTTTCATTTGGATTATCATTTGGATAAACTAAGGGCAATGAAAAATTAATTTTGCCAATTTTTAAAGAAACGCCTTTAGCAAAATTCATCAAATTATTAAGTTCATCATTATCATAATATATTTTTAAATTTTGTGAATCTTTTAAATATGCTTCACAAATACTTGAATTATCTAAAAAGTCTTTATTTGCCGGAATGTTATTTTTTAAACAATCAAGCAAATTCAAAATAATTGTATCTTTTTCATTTTTATGAATAGCATATTGCATTGCAATAGAAATGATATTATTTTCAAATGCTATATTTTTTATTAAATTAATTAGTTGGTCATTACAATTTCGATAACGATAAATACCCAAATAGCAATGAAAAAATATATTTTTTAAAGTTATAAGATATTGATTAGCTACAAGATGATTATTATTTTGTAAACAATAAGTTAAATAACTATCTTCACTACTTATAACCAAAGCAACATCTTGATTATATAATTTTAAATCATCTATAGTTAAATAGTTTATCTTATGGCGACTTGCTAAAGATGAAAGAATTGAAATATTTTTAAAACCATTTTCATTTAAGGCAATAAAGTTTAATGGATAAAGCATATCATTATAAGATACATTTAACTCAACTCCAATAATGGGTTTAATATTGTTTTGCAAACATAAATCATAAAAATAAATAGCTCCAGAAAGATTATTGTCAATTAAAGAAGCATATAAAAAATTGTTTTGTTTTGAAAATGAAATTGCATCATTTAAAGTTATAGTTGATGACAAAAATGAATAGTCAGATTTCATTTTCAAACAAAAGCTCATAATAATCACTTCTTTCTTGTAATTATATTAACATATAATTAAGGTAAATTAAAGTAAATTAAAAATAAATTTAATTGGAAATATAAAAGATTTTATTAAAAAATAAAAATAAGATATTTACTTAAAAATGAATGTTTACTATAATTTAGTTGTATTTACGGAGGTAATTAATAATGATTCAACCTATTTTAGATTCTAAGTTTAAACCAGCTATTATCGAACTTAGAAAATTTAATGAGGATGTTAAAAATTCAAAAAATTCTCAACACCTAATTATTGCTGTAGAAAGAAATAATGGATATGTATATCGTAAAGAAATTGATGTCTTTCAAGATGGAATTGATGATAAAAGAAATATTTATATCATCGAAAGATTAATTAAATCAATTTTATGGGTTGTTGGAGGTTATAAAATCTATATTGCTGGCTCAAAAGTTATTTATGAAGCAATAAAAAGTTTTTATACTGATGGTGGTCTAAGAGATTTTGATTATCATTTCATGTCAAATGTTTATGAAAACGAAGTTAAAGTTATTTATGCAACTTATGATTCAATTCCTTTAGAAAAAAAATCATCAGTTCCTGCTGGTGGTCATCTAAATGGTCGTCGTATAGGTTTTGATGCTGGTGGTTCTGATAGAAAAGTATCTGCTGTAGTTAATGGTGAAACAATTTATTCTGAAGAAACAGTTTGGTTTCCAAAATTAAATAGTGATCCTCAATATCACTATGATGGCATTTATGCAGCAATGAAAACTGCCATTGAAAAAATGGGTGGCGATGTAGATGCAATTGGTGTTTCATCAGCTGGTGTTTATATTGATAACAAAGCAATGGTTGCATCTTTATTTATTAAAGTTTCTAAAGAAGATTTTGATAAAAGAATTAAAACAATCTATCTTGATGTAGCAAAACAATTAGAAAAAGAACTTGGTCATGAAATTCCTATCATTGTTGCAAATGATGGTGATGTTACTGCTTTAGCAGGTGCTATGGATCTTAAAGACAATTGTGTTTTAGGAATCGCTATGGGTACTAGTGAAGCTGTTGGATATGTCGACAATAATGGCAATTTAACAGGATGGTTATCAGAACTTGCTTTTGTACCTGTTGATTTTGATAAAGATGCTATGATGGATGAATGGTCATTAGATATTGGTGTTGGATGTAAATATTTTAGTCAAGATGCCGTTATTAAACTTGCTCCAGCTGCTGGTATCACATTAGATGACAATCTAAGTTTAGCTGAAAAATTAAAATATGTTCAAAAATTAAATGCCGAAGGTCATGAAGGAGCAAATAAAATATTTGAATCTATCGGTGTATATTTAGCATATGCTTTAGCCTTTTATGCTGAATTTTATGAAATAAAACATGTATTAATATTAGGCAGAGTTACTTCAGGAAAAGGTGGAGACACAATTCTTGATGTATGTAAAAAAACATTAGCTAGCGAATTTAAAGAATATGCTAATATTGATATTGGAATGCCTAGCGAATATATGAGAAGAGTTGGCCAATCAATTGCCGCTGCTTCATTACCTGAAACAAAATAAAATTTAAAAATGCAATTAATATTTAAAATTGCATTTTTTAAAATATGGAGGTCATTTAATGTTTACTAGAGAAAAATGCCGTAAAGTTAAAGTTGGAAATCTATTTATTGGTGGAAGCAATTCAATAATTATTCAATCAATGTGTAATATTAAAACACAATATGTTGAAAAAGTTATTAAACAAATATTAAAACTTGAAACTTATGGCTGCCAATTAATTAGAGTATCCATTTTAGATGAAAATGATGCTTTATCCATTAAAGAAATCAAAAAAAATATTCATATACCTTTAGTTGCTGACATACATTTTGATTATAAATTAGCTTTAAGTGCTATTGCAAATGGGGCTGATAAAATTCGTTTAAATCCTGGAAATATAACTAATGAAGAACATATAAAACAAGTAGTTTTAGCATGCAAAGAAAAAAATATTCCAATTCGAATTGGCGTTAATTCTGGATCTTTAGATAAAGATCTTCAAGAAAAATATGGTGTTAGTGCTAAAGCTATGATTGAATCGGCCAAAAAAGAAATAGGTTTACTTGAAAAATATGGCTTTAACAATATAATATTGTCTTTAAAATCTTCATCTTATGAAATTGCAAAACAAGCTTATTTAATGGCTGCTGAATTATTTGATTACCCATTACATATTGGAATTACTGAAACTGGGCCTATAATACCTGGAATTATTAAATCCACTTTAGGATTATCTGAATTAATTGATTTACATATTGGTTCAACAATTAGAATTTCATTATCTGATAATCCGATTGAAGAAATAAAAGTGGCTAAACAATTATTAGCAATTAAAGGCTTAGTAAATATGCCTACAATTATTTCTTGTCCAACATGTGGAAGAACTGTAGTTAATCTAATAAAATATGTCCATAAAATTGAAGATTATTTATATAAGGTTAATAAAAATATTAAAATTGCCATTATGGGATGTGTTGTTAATGGACCAGGTGAAGCAAAAGAAGCTGACTTAGGCATTGCATTTAGTAATAATATGGCAGTATTTTTTAAAAAAGGAAAAATATATAAAACTATAAATGAAAAAAATTTCCTAAATGAATTAAAAAAGGAAATTAATTTGTTTTGATTTTTATGCCCCTAACATATTATAAATTAGGGGGATATTATGGATCGTTTATATTTAAAAAACTATTTAAACAAAATTAATGAAAATGCTGTAATTGCTTTTGCCAAAAACCACAACATTTCTTTATCGTTTGAAGAAGCAAGTTATGGTTTAGCTTTTATTAGAAGTCATTTTGATGAATTTATGAACACATATGACAAAAAGGAATATATTTATTACTATTTTCAAGATCCTTTTGCCTATAAAATGTATCAATTAATAACATTAATTACAAAAAAATTATAATTTTATTTCTTGCCATTTTATTAATAATTGTTCTATTGAACATTTAGCATTTGCGGCACTTGTTGATGGCAATAACGTAGCCATTGGCAACAAAATATCAAAATGTTTAGCAAATAATTGATAAGCTTTTGTGCCATTTAAAAATATTCTTTTTATCGGATATTTATTTATAATTTCTATAATATTTGCTATTTTTGGATTTCTTATACTACTATCACTTGACTTATCAATATCGCATTCTTCAATAACATCATATAACGCAATATGATGTTTTTTTAATAATTTAATTTTGTTTGAAACATTATCATCTAAAAAATTTTCTTGATAAATAATACTTAATATTTGATAAAAGCGGTTGGTAGGATTCATATAATAAAAATTTCTTTTACGAGATATTACGCTTGGAATGCTTCCTAAAATTAATATTTGTGAATCATTATCTATAACTATAGGAAATTGATGATTAATGTGTGTCATTTTTATAATAATTAATAATATCTTCTTTAAGATTTAAATTGTTATTTTTTGATAAAATCATTTCAATTTCAAATTTATATGGTGGATAACTAATTTTATCTTTTTCATTTTCTTTAACATAAGGGGTTTCTAAAATAAAAATGCGATCACTAATTCTTGGATTATAAATAAAATTTATTAAATTATCAAAGCCAATTTTTCCAAGGCCAATATTTTCATGTCTATCTTTATGGGCACCTTTTTCATTTTTTGAATCATTTATATGACAAACATATAAATAATTTAAACCAATTATATTATCAAATTCATTTAACACATCATCTATCTTATTTAAATCATAACCTGCATCATTTATATGACATGTATCTAAACATACACCAATACACTCTTTATGTTTTATTTGTTGAATAATATAATTTATTTCATTAAAATTAATTCCTAATTCACTTCCTTTACCAGCCATCGTCTCAATTAAAATAATGATACCTGGATATTTTTCTATCGCAGCATTTAAATAATATGCAACTTGATTCAAAGATTCTTCGCGATCATAACCCATTGATGCTCCAGGATGTAATACTAAATATCTACAACCCATTTTTAAAGTTCTATTAATTTCAGAAAGTAACATATTATAAGAATTTTTTGATTTTTCTTGATCAAGATTTCCTAAATTAATTAAATATGGAGCATGAACAACAATATTGTTGATATCAATATTATTTTTTTTCATCATATCTAAAGCTTCATAAATATTTAAATTTTCAAGAGGTGTTCTAAAAGAATTTTGTGGTGCGCCTGTATAAAGCATAAAGGTATTTGCACCATAAGAAATAGCTTCTTTAACCGAGCCTAAATAATATTCAGGACCTACCATCCCAACATGACAACCTATTTTCATGAAATTTCCCCCTTATTTTTCTTTATCGCACGTTCTTTAATTCTCTTTTTAATATCGTTTTGAATAATTGCTCTATGATATTTTTGTTTAACTTTTGCAACTTTTTCTTTAAGTTTTTTCTTGTGATTTGGTTTAACTTTATTACTTTTATTCATACGAACTGTTTTACTTATTTCTTTTTGTAAATCACTGGCATTAGATGATGTATTTTTACGTTTTGCTCGAGCATTGAAATCTTTTAATTCTACCCATTCGTGTTTTTTCAATTCCATAACTTTAAAAACAATACCTTGTTTTTCTAATTTTTTTAGTGTCTCTTTATCACTTTTATCAAATAAAGTTATACATTGTCCAATCATATTTAGTCTTCCAGCACGACCAGCTCGATGAGTGTAGAATTCTAAATTGTTTTTAGGTAAATCCATAGAAATAACATGGCTAACTCCTTCAATATCAATTCCTCTTGCTGCAATATCTGAACAAACTATATATTTATATTGACCATTCAAGGCTCTTTTGATATTAGCTTTTCTTTCTCTTGATTGCAAATCACCATGAATAATACCACATTCATAACCATTATCTAATAAAAGTTTATAAATATCATTAACTTTTTCTTTTCGATTAGCAAAAATTAAACATACATATGGATTGATTTCTTTTAAAATTTCAAGCAAAATTTCATTTGTATTTCTACCACGAACTGGATAAAGGATATGTTCAATATTTTCATTGTTATTATCATTGCTATCACTTATTGTCAAAGGTACCTTAAAATATTTTTTTATAAAATGTTTAATTCCAGCAGGAATTGTTGCTGAAAATATCATAATTTGTGCCTTTTTACATAATAAAGCTATTCTATCAACTTCATTTAAAAACCCCATTTCTAAAGTCATATCAGCTTCATCTATAACTAAACTATTAACAGTCGATAAATTAACCAAACCACTATCAATAGCAATTTGAGTAATTTTTTCAGGTGTTCCTATTAATATTTGAGGAGTGGATGACATTTTTAATTTTTCTTTTAATGTATCAATACCACCAATTAAACAAGTTATTTTAACATCAAAATCTTTAAAAAATTCTTGAAAACGTTTATCAATCTGCATTGCAAGTTCCCTTGTTGGAACCAAAATTATAGATTGTAATTTTTTTTGATTTTCATCAATTTTTTCAGCAATAGGTATGATAAAACAATGAGTTTTACCACTGCCTGTTTGACCTTTACAAGCAAAATTTTTACCAGCTAAAGCAGTTGGCAAAACCATATTTTGTATATTTGTTGGTGCCATAAAATTAATATTTTCTAAAGCTTTTAAAGTTTTATCTTTTAATTTAAAATCCAAAAAAGAATTCATTTTTTATATCCTCCACCCATTTAAATAAAAATATAAAATTACAAAGATGGTAATAATAATTGCAATAATACCAAAAACAATTAAAAAAACTTTTAATTTTGAAATTGGATAATTACCGACAAATTTACCATTTTGACCATTACAAATAAAGTTATATGTTTTGTTTCTAAACATATAATGCCCATTATAAATTGGAACAACAATTTGTTTAAATGTTATATTATTAAAATTACTTTGAAATTTTAAATTGCTATATGTGTCTCCTTTAATATTTTTTATACATTGCAATTTTATTTTTGAAATCATTACTTTTTTAGCTTCTTCAAAGCCAACATTTAAAGGCATTGAAGCTTTTTCTGTATAATATCCCATTAAGTATTCTTCTTGGTATTTTTCCATTTTATTAAAGTCATAATACATAATGTTATCTATCATATTTTTATATGAATTATTTGTGCCATTTACCAACACATCATCAAAATTCAAATTAAAATTACCACTTACAGGAGTCCAATTTATATGTCTTTCTTGAACAAATCTTGTCCCATTTTTTGAATGAATTGTACGTGTTACATAATAATAATTCCCTCTCATAGCTGTGTAATGAGTAGAGGAATTTGAATCAAAAGTATAAAAAGGAATATAAAAGCCTGAAAATGATGGCTTAGCTAAACCACTTTTAAATTTACCAGGAGCCAGAAATTTACTTTTAATCCATTTTTTAAAACATTGCATAACATCTTTTTCATTTAAAATAAAGGGAATTACACCATTTATTTTAATAATTTGTTCTTCTTTATTTTCTTCTATAACCTTATTTGAACCACAAAATGGGCAAGCAGTTGATATACATTTACTATTAATTAAAAACATAGCGCCACAAGATTCGCAATGAATGCTTCTTTGTAAATAATTAATTGATGTTTCTTCAGATAATTTATTTATTGTGGAAACATAATCTACTTCTTCATCTTGTAATCGACCTTGTCCTAAAGAAACAATATCAAAAACAGAGCCACAACTTTCACATTGAAGTTTATTTGTCCCAGGAAGAAATTTTAATTTTGAACCACAATTAGGACAACTACTATCAACTGTTTCTTCAGATGTTGTATTTGATAAATTATCATCCATATTTTTCTTCCCTCCTTAAGCAAAATAAACTGCAACTTTTAATGTTGCAGCATAATTAAATAAACAAATTTATAATTTTTCACCACAATATGGACAAAATTTCGTTCCAGCTGGGATTGTTTTTGAGCATTTTGGACAAGTAATTTCTTTAACTTCTTGACTTGCTCCACATTCAGGACAAAACTTAACATTTTTATTTATTAAAGTATGACATTTTACACATGGAACTTTTTCAACAACTAAAGATTTACCACATTCAGGACAAAACTTAGATGTGCTTGGAACGCTACTATTACAATGTGGACAGATAACTTTTGTTTGATTTTGATTATTTAAATTATTAGCCATCATTGATGAAACGCCAATACCAAGTCCAATGCCAGCACCAGCACCACCAATTCCATTTGGATTCTTAGCGGCCTCTTCCATTGCATTAGCCGCTTTATATTGTGTATAACTATTCATATTACCTAAGACATTAATTGAAGATTTTTGATCTATAGCTTTTTCAACTTCATTTGGTAATGATATATTTTCAATAATAACTTCTGCGACTTTCAAACCAAGAGTTTTTAATTTTTCATTTAATTTTTCTTTAGTTCCTACACCTATTTCATTATATTTAGTTGGAATATCTAAAACAGGTATTTTTTGTTCAGATAAGAAATCAGTAAAAGAAGAAACAAGCATTGATTTACTATATTCAGTAATTGAACTAACACGATATTTTTCAGCAGTGCCAAAAACTTCTTTTAAGAAAATAGCAGCATCTTCAACTTGTAAAGAATATGTACCATAAGCTCTTATTCTAACAACACCAAATTCTTGATCTCTTAAAGCAAAAGGATTTGAAGTTCCCCATTTACAACCTTGAAATTGTCTAGTATTAACAAAATAAACTTCTGATTTAAATGGTGAATTAAAGCCATATTTCCATGATTGTAATTTAGTTAAAATAGGTAAATTTTCTGTAACTAATTTATATCTTCCAAGACTAAAAACATCAGCAATTTGTCCCTCATTAACAAAAATTGCAACTTGTGATTCTCTTACTATTAATTGTGCACCATTTTTAATTTCTTTACCATCAACAGGATAACGATAAACCATTAAATCAAGAGCATTATCATTAGTCCATTCTATAACATTTAAAACTTGATTTTTAAAAAATCCCATAGGTTCCACCTACCTTCTTGTCAAAATAATTATACTTAAAAAGTATAAAATTAGCAACTATAACAAAAAATGGATTTATTTTTTTATTTAAAAACTAAAAAGGATATCACATTTATCAAATTAAAGTGACATCCATTGTTTAGTAAGTTAATAACTAATTTAAACTTTTATTAATTTTTTTTGATTTTTCTGATTTAACTAAATATTTAAACAAAACATTAACTAGACTAATAAAAATTGCAAAACCATAAAGTATATAGATATGTTTTTTATTATCTGTTGTAGCTGTTATTAATTCAGTTTGAGAAAATTGATTAATTGCATAATTAGTATAAATTGCAAATAAAATGATATTTATTATTACTAATCCTAAAGTTGCTTCTAGCCTAAATGGAATTAATTGAGCAATTAAAACTAAAGATAAACATATTATCATAACAATGACTAAAACTTTTAAATTTTTAGCTGCAGCTAATGTGGCATCAGTAAATATATTAGCATCTAAAAAGGCACTAGATTTATTAGATGTTTCAATAAAATTATTGCCAAATCGATAAATTCCCATTAAGTTTGTATCAAATGGTTTTCCGCTTGTCATCTTAAAAATTTCAATTTGAGCATTTTCACCAATAAACATTGCATTTTTAAATAAAAATATAGTTGCTACTACTAATAAAGTTAAAGTTATTATATGTAAAACTACTTTAATAACATTAGAAAAATTTCTTAAATATTGCATAAATGCACCATCTTTCCTCAATAATATCGATATAATTATAAATTATTCCCTTAAGTTTGTAAATCAATACTATTTATATTTTGATCTTTGTCAATTGTATAAATTTCATAAGTACAATTACCAATAAAATCTAAACATATTAAAACAATATCCTTTTTTCCTTTTTTAAATATTGTTTTTGACATAATCTTTTTAATATAAAATATCGGATTAACAAAATTGGTTATTGTTCTAAAAATTTTATATGATTTATATAAAAATCTCACAATTTTTTTATTATAAATAGTCATTACAGGTTTAGCAATATTTTCTTCAATTGATAAAATAGTAGATACATGTACATTTTTTAAATTATTACATAATGGATGGTTAATAAATTTATTTAATTTGCCATGTAAAATCATAATGCCACCCAATATTTCATTTATAGATAATTCATAAAGTGGAAATTTTTTATCAGGATAACATTGTGAAGAAACTTCATTAATTTCATAAACTAAAGAACTAATAATTTTATCTTTCATATGTTCTTGTTTTAAATAGAAATCATTATAAGCACGTTTAGATATTTCTCTAATTTTATCATCTTTATTATATTTTGATAAAACATGAGCTAAAATGGCACTTGCTATCATGGCCATTAAAATAAAGCCAAAAAGAATGCCAAACAATAAATTTATAACATTAAAAAATGTTAAACCAAATGTTAGGTTATTATTCATCTAAATCACCTACCATTTCTTTATGTTTATTTTTGCTTAAAGCCTTTTTTTGTTCTTTTGAAATCTTTTTTAATTCTTTTTTTGTCAAATCATTAAATGTTAAATCTTGACCACTATATAAACGATTAATGTCTTCTCCTATAGCATCAATTATTTCTTCAAATTCATTATTTATAATATTACCACCTATTTTAGAAGCCATCTTTTTACTTGCTTTAAAAATTTTTCCTTTCATTTTAGTAAATAAATTTGTTTTTTGAACTTTTTTTTCTTCTAAATTTTCTGGTTTTTTATTTTTCTCAATCATTTCAAAAATGAAAGAAATTTTTTTGTCTTTTAAAGAATAATTCGTCAAAGCATTGACAAAATGAAATCTTTCTTCTAAAAGATTATCAATGATGAAATTGATTCTAGCTGTCGCATAAGATAAAAAATCAACCAATCTTTCTAAAGATATTTCAAACATTGGATCTTTTGAGGTTGGAAAATATAAAGCGGCTATAGAATTCATCATATCTAAAATTATTTTACCCATTCCAGTCATTTTTTCTTTAATAGGTAAACTTTTATATACATGAATAAAAACATCTTTATTAGATTGCACTACCCCTTTATATTCATCTTTAATCACAATATTTTTTTCAATAATTTTTTGTTTGATTTTTTTCTTTGGTCTAGAAAGTAAAGCTATTATTAAAATAATAAGCAAAAATAAAATAATTCCTATTCCTAAACCTATTGCAAAGAAAATAAGATTAGGAATTGAACCTGAAAATTTATCATTTAAATAATTTAGAAAATCAGAAAATATTGATAATATCATTTTGCCCATCCATTATTTTAATCATTTTTATTATACACTTAGAGAAAAAAAGTATAAAGTAAATTATTTATAATATAATTTAGTTAGTTCAATTGACTTGATAAAAAATTTGTTTTAATATTATTGATGTAAAGGACGTGTTCATTATGGAAAAATATACTAAATTATATCCAAATTTTAAGAAAAAAGCAGTTACATTTAGTTTTGATGATGGTGTTTATCAAGATGTGGAAATGATTAATATTTTAAACTTTTTTCACATGAAAGGAACATTTAATTTAAATTCAAAAATAATGCATGATAATAGTGCATTTACTATGAATAATTGGTTAAAAAATTGTCGAATTTCCAAAAATAATATTAATTTTGTTTATCAAAATCACGAAATTGCTGGTCACACTTCAACACATACAGATTTTAAAAATCTAAATGATAAATTACTAAAAGAAGAAATTGATGATGATATTAAAAATTTAAAAAAAATCACTAAAAGAAACATTATTGGTTTTGCATATCCTTATGGAATTTACAATCAACAAATTATTCAAAGATTAAAAGATAACAATATTTTATATGCACGTAGTATTGAATCTACTTTTAATTTTAACCTTCCAACCGATTGGTACACTTATGGAGGAACATGTACAATTTCAGATAATAAATTCCCATCTTTAGTTAAAAGATGGTTAAAACTACAACCAAAAAATTTAAAAATATTTTATATTTGGGGACATTCATATGAACTTGATATGTTTCATGAACATGAAAAAATTTTTAAACTTTATGAAATGTTAGCTAACAAAGAAGATACTTGGTATGCCACAAATGGCGAAATAGTTACATATTTAAAAGCTTTTGAAAAATTAAAATATTCAAATAAAAACCACACTTTTAAAAATAATTCAAAATATGATTTATATATTAATTATCATAATCAAAATTATATTATTAAAAAAGGAAATTCTTTAAAAATATGTCAAAATTAAAAAAAATAAAAAACAATGTTAAAAAAACTAGATTTTTTTGGTTATATTATATTTTGGGAGCTATTGCTATAATAATTTCTATTTTATTTGCCCCATTTTGGAAAGAAATAAACACTAATATTCCTATGGCATATTGGTATGAATATTGTTTAGGCCTTTTAATTGGAATCAGTATTTTTATTTATATTTTTACTATTTTACTAAGGCGAATTAAAAGCCCAGGTCATGGGAAAGTTATTAGAGTATTAATGGGATTAGAATTTGCATTTATGGTAGTTTTAGCTACATTTTGCATTTTAGAATCTGTTTTACATGAAAATGAACAATTTAGATTCTTTAATACTTTAGAAATTTTATCATTTGTTATTTGGATAAGAGGATTTGTTGAAATTATAAATGCTTATTATTATGAAAAAGAAAGTCAACAAAAATATCCAATATGGTTTTTGATGATTAACATATTTTTGATTTCAGTTGGGCCAATTTTATTTGTAATAGGCTTTAAATATCATACAACTATAGATTTAGTTGTTTCATATATTTTTACATTTTTATTATTATTTTTAGGATCATTTTTAATGATTTGGGGCTTTTTAAGTAGACCAATTAAAATTAATGAAGAAATAGTTGTGGAAGAAACAAAAAATACTAATAATGATGAAGCATTATTAGTAGATGATAAAGAAAAACTACCTGAAATAAAAGAATAATTTAAATTATTTATATTTTATTAAAATAATTAATAGCTTAAATAATATCTTTTTATTTTTAAAAGAAAGCCTATTAAGATTTGCTAATACTTTTATTGATTTTTTAGAAATTTCTAACAAGGTTTTTTCATGTGTTTTTAATATTAATTTATATACATCAGCTGCTAAATCAATTTTATCTTGATTTGTTAATTTTAGAAGTAATGAATCAATTTTTTCTTTAACTTTTAATGATTTAATAGAAACATCATCGCATTTTACAAAATCTTTTTGTTGCACTTGCCATGAAAATCCATCATGTTGCATGATGCCTTTTTGATTACTGCTTACAACAATATTTTT
This sequence comes from uncultured Bacilli bacterium, assembly GCA_947626825.1. Lineage (GTDB taxonomy): Bacteria > Bacillota_I > Bacilli_A > RFN20 > CAG-631 > CAKPXW01. The sequence goes on from CANQTM010000004.1 coordinate 74,330, forward strand.
ACAAGCAAAGGCAGTAAATAATTGTCCTATGACTGAACCATAAGGAATAATTCTAATAATTTTATTTTTAATTTCTTTATATTTTTTAATATCAATATTTTCTTTTATAAAGCCTGGACCATCATTACTATAAACATGAACTATTCTTTTTTTAGTTTCTAAAGAGCAATAAATCGCAGCACATGTTGCTAAATTACCACCTTTAGAATGACCGCCAACAATTAATCTAGATTTTGGAAATTTTATAGCTATTTCATCTAAATATGATGTAGCTTTTTTTTGTGCTTCCACCATAAAAACATTGATCATATTTATATTTTCTTGCCAGCCAATCAATGTATCATCTGTTCCCCTAAAGGCCACATATATAAGATTATTTGTTATGTGAAAACAAATTGCTGAAAATTGACATATCAAATTCTCATCTAAAACATTTTGATAATCTGACACATAAACATTACCAAATCGTTTTGTATCTTTAGATTGATAAAATAAAGTAACAATTTGAGCAGGGACAAATAAACCTAAAACCATTTTTTCTTTAGGAGTAGATTCAAAAATAAGCTTTGCTGCTTTATTTAATTTTATTTTATTTTCGTTTTTAAAAGCAGCAAGAAAATCAATATAACAAATTTGTGAAAAAATTAAATTATCGACAATATTAAAACTATCTTGTCTAAATGACAAATCACCACGCCATGTTAGATAATCTAAAATATTTGCCATTTTAAATACCTTTTTTTATGTTTTAATGATTAGAACTTAATTTAGCTTTATCTTCAGATTTTTTAAATGTATTTGCAGATATTGTAAAAAATATACCAATACATAAAAATATAAAATCTAAAATTGCTGCAAAATAAATAATGCCCACAGGAACATGATATTCATTTTCACTAGTAAAACCAATTCTTAATAATATTGGTACAAATTGAATTAAAAAACCTAAAATAGCTAAAATAAGATGACTTCCTATTCCTCTTTTTAAAGTCCATAATAAAATGATTTCAACAACTATCCAAACAATAGCAATGGATTTAAAAATCCAATAAGCAATATTATTAGATGTACGACTACTACCTACAAAAAAGCCCATAGTTAATGAAATAATAGCAATAAATGCTAAAATTAAAGTTGAAAACAATTTATATTTTGTCGTGTCTTTCATATTCATTTCATCCTCTTTCATTGCTATTATACAATAATAATTTTTCCCAAACAATATTAAAGTTTAAACTCTTTTTTGTATGGTTAAACTATAAATGGTGAAAAAATGAACAAAGAACAAATAATTGATGTTATATCTACAATTACATCTTATGATTACAAAGAATGTGAAACAATATTTAAAGCAACTTTTATTGTAATAAGTAAATTTTTAGAAAAACAAGAAACTATTAATATTAAAAATTTTGGAACTTTTAAAGTTGTAAAAAGAAAAGATAAAATTGGAATTAATCCAATTACTTTAGATAAAATTAAAATAAAATCACATTTAAGTGTTAACTTTAAAGTAAGTCAAAATTTAAAAAATAAATTAAATTAATTTTTGCTTTTTTTAGATTTTGTGATAATTTTAGCAACAAATGTTTGATGTGTTTTCATAGCCCCAACAGGACAAAATTCTTGACAACAAAAACAACGTATACAAATTTTACGATTAATTGATGGTTTATTTTTTTTCATAGTAATTGCTTTAGCTGGACATATTTGAAAACATTTTTGACATCCTATGCATTGTTTTTTATTTACTTGTGGTTTTGTTGTTAAAACAGCCTTGGCCATTTTTCCTAATAATTTTTTAAATATATTACTATCATTGCTATAAAATTGAACATTATTAGCATGTTCTATTTTTAAAAAATCTTTAACAATATAATCATCAATGTTCATATTTAAAGAAAGTTCAGCAAATGAATTAGCAGAAAGTTTTCTTTTTATTGCTTCTTGAATAGTTGGAACTTGAACAATATCAAGATTCATTAATCTTGCACAAACTAAATCAATATTATATGGATTTTGTCCTGCTAAAATTAAACCAACTTTTCGCGGATTACCCATTGTTGGCCCATTACCTTCCATAGAAACTATAGCATCAACAATATGTAATTTACATTTATAATACTCTTGAATATCAATTAGCATATTGGCAAAATCTTGATGATTTGGATATTTATAATGATATTGTAATTTGCAAGCTCCTGGTACACTACCAAACATATTTTTAACACAACTTGATAATGCCATCATTCCATGAGTTTTCATCTTAGCAAAATTAATTATCGCATCTGCTTTTAATAGATAATTACAACCATCTAATTGTTTAACAATTAAACCATCCTTTAAATTGATAGTTTGATATGAAAAATCATCATTTAATTTAGCATTTGTTTCCAAAATCATATTCATATTAGTTTTACGATAACTATTATTTAAACTTGATTCATTATATAAACCACCAGGACTATCACCAACAATGACTTTGGCACCCATTTCAATTAATATTTTACATAACGCTTTAACAAGGATTGGATGAGTAACCACAGCTTTTTCTGGTTTACTTGCTGAGACTAAATTAACTTTTATTGCAATTAACATATCTTTTTTGACAAAAGATAATAAATTATTATCTAATAAAAGTTTTTTTAATTTATTATAATTATCATTAAATTCGTAATCTTCACAAGCAATGGCAAATACTTCATAATTCATAATGTTTTTCTCCATTTAATTTATTTTTCTTATTTTGTTTTATTTTTAAAATAATTAGAACAACATCAGCAATAAAAGATATAGCCATTACTACAATATATAAATATTCTTTTGATGTTAAATGGCCATCAAAAGTTGTAAACATTGTTATAATAAAAGAAATAGTGGATAATACAAATAAAATACTCAAAGCTATAATTAAAGTTTTTATATAATTTTTTTCTTTCATAAATGGAAACCTTATCCTTCTTTTAAATTTCATCTACTATTTCAAGCGATGATTTTATTTTTTTTAACTTTTTAACAAAAACAACATTAATTATTTTAATTATAATCCAAAGAACTAATAAAATAGTTGTTAATATTGGAATAAATTTAGATGTTATTTCTGTAATTTGTGCTAATGTATTTGAATCTTTAATATTATTAGTTAAAATTAAAAAAACAAAAATAGCAACAAAATAAAAAATAACTAAAATGCGAATTATTTGAAGAAAAAAACGGAAAAACAAATAATTATGTTTTATTTTATAATAATCTTTTCTTGTATAATCAATTTTCATTTTTTAATTTCCTTGTTTTATTTCTTTTAAAGCCTTAGCCATAGGGTGAGTATCTTCATAAACTTTTTTTAATTTTGCTTTAGAAACATGTGTATAAATTTGAGTAGTTGATAAAGAACTATGTCCTAACAATTCTTGGACAATTTTTATATCAACATCATTATTTAATAAATTGGTTGCAAAACTATGTCTTAACATATGTGGTGTGACCTTAAATGGTGTTTTAGATTGTTTGGCTCTATCGTTTAAGATATTTTCAATAGCTCTGGTAGTTAATCTACTGCCTTTAGAACCAATAAAAAAAGCTTGTTCATTAGAATTTTTTATTAATTTTGGCCTGATTTCTTGTAAATAAGTTTGTAGAAATGGACTAACGCTAGGCATAAAAAATACTAATCTTTCTTTATTTCCTTTACCTAAAACTCTAACTGTATTATCAATTAAATCAACATCAATTATATCTAAATTAGCACATTCACTCACACGAATTCCAGTATTTAAAAGTAATAAAATCAAACATTGATTTCTTATAGCATATTCTTTTTTATGTTCATTTGGTTGAATCAAAACTTTAATTTGTTCATCAAATAAATCTTTTGGTAAACGTATTGGAGATTTTAATGTTTTATAATTAATCATGGGATTAAATATGTTATTATCAATTTCAACACAACAATATTTATAAAAATTTCTAAGACAAACTATTTTACGATTCAACGAACTGATGGCATAATGTTTTAATCTTAAATTGTTTATATATTCTTGAACATCTTTATCTATTAAATGATCATAATCAAGTCGATTTGTTAGTAAATATTGATTAAATTTTGACAAATCAAAATAATATGAAGAGATTGTTCTTTCACTATAATGTTTGACATTTTTTAAATATTCTAAATATTTTTGAATGATTTCTTCCATAATTGCCTCGTACTTATTATAAAGCATTTCTTAAAAAGAAAAAAGAATCAAATTACTTTGATCTTTTTACTGGTTCATGATAATCACATTTTGGATAACAACTACAAGCATAAAATTTACCAAATTTTGAATTTCTTAAAACTAATTTTCCTTCATGGCATTTAGGACATGCTGTACCAACTTTTGGATCATTGTTAGCTATATATTTGCATTCTGGATAACCAGAACATGCTATAAAACTACCATATTTTGATGATCTTCTCACTAATGGTTTACCACATTGAGGACAAGTACCTAAATCTTCTTTAATTGGTTCTTCTTTAACCATTTCTTTTAAAGCTTTCTTATATAATGTTTCAAATTCATTATAAAAATCTTTTAAAGCTTCAACTCGACTACAATTTCCTAAAGCAATTTCATCTAATTTGGTTTCCATATTAGCTGTATATTCAACATTGATAATATCAGAAAATGATTCATCAAGCTTAGCAACAGTTAATTCACCTTGTTTTGTAGGAACATAATAGGCTTTATTAATAACTACATAATTTCTTTCTTTAATTAAATCTAAAGTAGAAGCATATGTTGATGGACGACCTATTCCATCTTTTTCCATAGTAGCTATTAATGTGGCTTCGCTATAAGGATATGGTCCTTTAGTTTTATCTTCTTTAGTAGTTAATTTATTTACACAAACTTTTGAATCTTTATTAATATCATTTGGAAGTGGGTTTCTTTCTACTTTATCAAATGATTTCAATTCTTTTGTAAAACCTGGAAAAGTTTGCAAATCACCTTTTGCTAATAAATAATCATCATCACATTTAAATAATATTTCTTGATGAAGATATTTTTCATCTTTCATCATTGAAGCAACAGCACGTGAATAAATCAATTTATATAATTTGCTTTGATCTTTTGTAGCATGTGCTTCAACAATTTCTACACTATTTATTAAATCTGTTGGCCTAATACCTTCATGTGCATCTTGAACATTTTCATTTTTATTATTAAAAACTTTGGCTACACCAACATAATCATCGCCATAAGTAGTAGCAATATAAGATTTTGTTTTATTAATAAATTGAGGTGAAACTCTAACTGAATCAGTACGCATATAAGTAATTAAACCAATAGCTCCATTTCCTAAATCAACACCTTCATATAATGTTTGCGCAATTTTCATTGTCTTTTTAGAATCAAATTTTAGTAAATTTGCAGCATCTTGTTGTAATGTTGATGTCGTATAAACAGGTTTACTGGCGCGAGTTTTTTCTTCACTTGTTATGTCAATAATATTTATAATTTTATTTTGAAGATTTGCAATTTTTTCATTGGCTTCTTTTAATGTTTCAAAATGAATTTCATGTTTATCTTTATCAACTAAAGAAACATTAATTTCATGTTTATCAACTTTTAAAGTACCACTTACTTTATAATATATAGTTTCTTTAAAGTCATTTATTTCTTTTTGCCTATCAACAACTAATTTTAAAACAACAGATTGAACACGACCTGCTGATTTGCTACCTATTTTTTGTTGAAGTAATTGAGATAAACGAAAACCTATAATACGATCTAATATTCTTCTTGTTTCTTGAGAAGATACTAAATTCATATCAATTAATCTTGGCTTACTAAAGGCATCTTTAATAGCATTATAAGTCAATTCATGATATTCAACTCTTTTAACTGTTTTAACATCTAAATTTAAAACTTCAGCTAAATGCCATGAAATTGCTTCCCCTTCCCTATCAGGGTCGGTTGCTAAAATGACTTCTTTATATTCTGTAGCTAGTTTTTTTAGATTATTAACTGTTTTTTTCTTATTTGGGCTAATTTCATAAATTGGAGAAAAGTCATTTTTTATATCAACTCCTAGACTATTAGTGGCATTACCAACAGCCAAATCTCTAATATGACCAACACTAGCAACAACATGATAATCTTTACCTAAATATTGTTGAATCGTTTTAGCCTTATGAGGTGATTCTACTATAACAAGATAATCTTTCATTTAACTTCCTCCGTTTTAGCACGTATTATTTTAATTAATCATTTTTAAGATGTCAACTAGTTAAAACTTATTAATATAGATATATAATATATATATTAATCTTTTTTCAAGATAAAAATATCTGTCATTTATAGTGTGACATTTATATCTTTTATATATTCATTTTTAAATAATTTTATGATTTGTTTATAAAAAATTGACACTAAGTTTTTCATTGTGTCAAAAAAATTATTTACTATATAATAAGATAATTATCTTTTAATTTAAAAATTTTATTATCTAAAATAATTCCAATTGTTTCTTAATATATAATTGCATCTAAATTTTCATGAAGATTTTTAAAAGTATATGCCAATTAAAAATTTTTTAAAAATAATTTATTCAAAAATATCTTTAGCACATTCTACTAATTTAGCACCTTGTTTAATTAAATAATTGCAACCACTTTGACAATTAGCAAGCGTTGGAACAGCAAAAATATCTTTACCAAATTCAAGTCCATAAGCCACAGTATTCATCGTACCTGATTTATATTTTGCCTCTGTTACCACAATACAATCTGCTAAAGCAGCAATAATACGATTTCTAATTAAAAAATTTTGTGGTTTAGGAATAATATCATTTGGATATTCTGAAATAATTAAACCTTTATTTTTTATGTTTTCATATAATTTTTGATTATTATTAGGATAACAATAATCAATCCCACCACCTAAAACAGCTATGGTATTAAGATTATTATCTAAAGATGTTTGATGGGCAATTGCATCAATGCCAATAGCTAATCCACTAATAGTTATAGCCTGATAATCTTTTAATTCGACAACAATTTTTTCAGTCATTTCTTTGCCATATTGAGAATGTTCTCGATTACCAATAACAGCTATAATATTATTTTTATTTAACAGTCCAAGATCACCATAATAAAATAATACAATTGGTGGAGTTCCGATATTTTTCAATTTGTAAGGATAATTTGAGTCTAAAATAGTAACATATTGACATTTTATTTGATCTTCAATTGCCTCTATTTCACTTTTTTTGATTGGTTCTTTGTTTTTTATTGCATTATAAATATCTTTATAATTACCATGATATTTTAATGCAAAATATAATAATACTTTTCGCATTAGTTTTTTCACCTCTACTATTTAGATAGTGATTTTTTCAAAAAAAGTGTAATTTTTTGATAAATAATTTAAAAAAACATACTTATTTTATCAAGTATGTCTTATTATGATACCTTTAAAATGTCATCAAGAGTCATTTGTTCATCCTTTTTTATCATGCTAGCAACAGGTTCATATGTTTTACGATGAATTGGTGTAATACCATTTTCTTTTAAAAGTTTAACATGTTCAGCAGTACAATAACCTTTATTTTGCTTAAAATTATAATGTGGGTATTGTTTATCATATTCAATCATAATATCATCCCTAGTGACTTTGGCAATGATTGATGCAGCAGCAATAGTTACCGATTTGCAATCACCTTTAATAATAGCTTCAACAGGTATATTTGAATCAATATGTGGTAAAGGCATAGCATCAGTTAAAATGGCCTCAACAGTCATTTGCATTCTTTTAACTGCTCTTTCCATTCCAAGTTGTGTAGCGGCATATATATTATATTGATCTACTTCTTCAATAGAAATAATTTCATAATTGTAATATATTGCATCTCTTTTAATAATTTCTAATAATTCTCTTCTTTTTTTATCTGATAATTGTTTTGAATCATTTATTTCATAATTATCATAAAATGGTGGAAAAACACAAATTCCAATTACAAGTGGACCAGCAATTGGTCCTCGACCTGCTTCATCAAGTCCAACTACAACTTCTTTTCCACCCCACCAATATTGATTTTCAAAATCAAAATTTGCCATTATCACACCTCCAAATTTTCAATTGTAAGTTGACAAATTCTACCATTTTTAAAATCATTTAAAATTGTTAAAATACTTCTTTGAAGATCAACTTCATTATTTTTTAATAAATGACCCATTTTTTTGGCAAAACTTTCTAAATATTCTTCTATATTATTATACTTTATTTGATACTTACTATACAAACAATTTGGATAATTTTTATTCAAAAATTCCAAAGCTATCTTAACTAATTCAGCATTTGGTAAAATTTCTGTTTTAATTGCGCCAATTAAAGCAAGTTTAAGACCAATATTATTTTGGGATAAATCAGGCCATAATATGCCAGGCGTATCAAGTAAATCAAAGCCATTACAACGTACTAATTTTAAAGATTTTGTAAATCCTGGAATATTGCCTACAGCAGCACTTTTTCTTTTAGCTAATAAATTTATTAAAGTAGACTTACCAACATTAGGAATTCCAACAATCATTACTCTAACATTTCTTGGCTTTAAACCTTTTTTTAAATCTTTTTCTTTTAATGGCTTTGAAATCTCTTTAATTTTATCAATAATTGGTTTATCACTATTTTTATTATTTAAATCAAGATATAAATAAGGGATTTTTTCATCTTTAAACTTTTTTTGATATTGAATATTAGCCATTTCATCGGATAAATCCACTTTACTTAATATTTTTAAATAAAATTTATTTTTTGACAATTCTTGAATAATTGGATTTGAAGATGAAATAGGGGCCCTTGCATCACAAACTTCAATAATGAAATCAACTAAATTAATTTTTTCTTTAATTTCTCTTATAGCTTTAGCCATATGACCAGGAAACCAGTTGATTACACTTTTATTAACTCCTTTGTCATTATTTTCAATCATTTTCTGAACTTCCTTCTCTTGCCAACTCATACAATTCTTTTTCGTCTTTTATTATTCTAATCAATTCTTCTTTGGAAGGCAAATATGTTAAATATTTTGATGCGTATACATTTTTCACATCATCACCCAAAGTCATTTCTACTACTGCATCATCTTTATCTGCACATAATAATATTCCAATAGGTTCATTTTCTCCATCAATCATTTGGGTCTTTTTATAATAATTTACATACATTTGCATTTGCCCAATATCTTGATGCATAAGTTTGCCAATTTTTAAATCAATTATTACAAAACATTTTGCTAAACGATTATAAAAAATTAAATCTGGATAATAATATTCTGCACCTATTTTTATTCTTTGCTGACTAGCAACAAAAGAAAATCCTCTACCTAATTCAAGTAAAAATTCAGTCAAATGTGATAACAATGCTTTTTCTAA
>CANQTM010000005.1 GCA_947626825.1 uncultured Bacilli bacterium
TTGCATAAAAAGAAGCGAGATTTGAATAATCTCGCTCTTTTTATTCACCGACAGTCATTTGGTGAATGAAAGATGGCGCCCCTAACAGGACTTGAACCTGCGCAAAACCAATTTAGGAGATTGGTGCTCTATCCAACTGAGCTATAGGGGCAACTATTAATAATTTACAATAAAATATTAATTATTTCAATGATTGTTTATATTTTTTAATTTTCAGTGAATTGATGACTTTTTATAATATATTCCATAATAACATCATCATTTAATGTATCATCTAAGATAATACTAACCCAATTATTTTTATTCATATGGTATGCAGGAAAAATTCCTGTTGTTTTTATTAAAAATGGTATTTCGTTTTTAGGCAATTTTAAATTGATTATCTCAACATCTTTTTCTAAACTATTTGCAATTATTTTATTTTGTTTTATTGTCATTATTAAACCATACCATTTATTGTTTTTAGGATTTCGAAAAACACCACTATCATTTAAATCAGGCCAAGGGAAATCAGGCAAATCATTATATTTTGAATATATTAATTTACTAATACGATTTGCTTGAGGCGTAAAAAAGAAATTCATATAAGTACATGAATCTTTTATTTGTTTTAAAAAATTAACAAATTCATTATAAACTTTATAAGAAAAATCATTTTTAACTTCTAAACGATATAAAACATATTCTTCATTAAAATTCAAATCAATAATTTTACATTTGATATGGTTATTTTTATCGATTTTAACTTCAATTTTAAAGGTATCATTTAAAATATTTTTGCTAATAAAATATTCATTTTCTTTTAATTGAAAACCAAATGATTCTAGTTTATCAAAATCAATAGATGTTTTTTGAAATATCTCTTCTTCAATTAGCATACTTTTGTCCTCAAACATAGTATACTAAATTTTTGCAAATTAGTTAATAGTGATAATGGCTAATGTCGCATCGTCAGCATTTTGACGTATGCTTATTAATTGTGAAAATAAAACATTACACATTGTTGCTGGTAAATCCATTGACAAATCTTCTAAAATTGCATGAATATTTCTATTAGTGTCATCAATCATACCATCACTACACATGACAATAATATCACCTTTTTCAATAATGTATGATGAAGGTGATGGACTATCGATACTTACAATTCCTAAAGGTAAAGAATAATTATTAACTTCTGTTACTTGATGATTTCTAATTATATAAGCATTGAAAGCGCCAAGTTTATAAAAAGAAGCAATTTTCTTTTTCATATTTATGGCTAGTAGATCAAGTGTAGTATAACTTTCTAAATCATTTTTTAATTGAATGATATCATTGACTAAATTAATTGCTGTTTTGATATCCATGTTTGTTTTTAACATGGCTCTTAATGTGTCAAGTGTAAATTTACTTTCTTCATTTGCTTCAAGACCATGTCCCATACCATCAGATATAGCCAAAAAGAATAAATTTTTATTTTTTAAAGTAGTAAAACTATCGCCATTTGCTTTAACGTCCTCATTTGATTGTTTAATTGCATAATCAATTTTTAAATTTTCGATTTCAATTATAGAAATTATAAAATATGATGATGATAAAGTAGCATTATCTATATGAGAAATCATCATACAAGTTTGTAAAGTGTTATTGATAATTGGTAATAACACTTCTTTAATTTCTTTAACAGTAATATTTTTAATAGCAATATCAAATTGATATTTATTTTCATTAGACAAGTTATTAATAAATAATACATCATATTGATAATCTTCTAAAATGTTTTTAAGATTTTTGTAAAAGTTATTTGAAATAAGTAACCTATCGTTATTAAATGTTTGACTACATTGTTCCATTATTTTAGAAAAACTATAAAAATCAGTAGCAATTATATCTTTCATTTTGGCATCTTCTTGTTTTTGATAATTATTTATAAGATATGTTGTTGTAAATTTATCAAGTAAAGAAAAATAAATTTCTTGTTTTAAACAATTTTGTCTAATGTAACGAATTTTATCATCAGTTAAAGTGTTGTTTAATGAATCATTGATATAATTTAAAAGTAAATGTTTACCTTTTTTATGACAATTATCTATTTCAGGACAATTAGAACACAATTTATCAAATACTTCTTTTTTGGTCTTTTCTAATATTTTACTTATACGTGATTTATTAAAATTTTCACTAAGTGTAAGAAACATTTTTTGAAAATTATTTAATTGTTCAAGCATTTCATCTTTATTGTCAACATAAAGACGATAATATTGATTTTCAATATTTTCATCATTTTTCTTTTTGATAAATAATAAAAATAATGAAACAATTAAGGCCATTGATAAATAATAATAAAAATCATTTATTTTTTTAATAAAATATATGGCAATAAAAATAGCCAATATGAATAATGAATTTAAATAAGTGTGTTTACTTGAATTAATTGATAAACCAATGCTTGTAATTAAAGTAATATATAAATATTCATAAAGTATTGGTATGTTATATAAAAGTCCAAAAAGAATAATAACACTATTTATTGCTAAAACATTAATAGTATTATTTTTTAAGGCAAAAATTAATAAAAGTAATGTTATTAGACCAATGCTAGTATATAAAAGAAATTTAGATGAAATTATATTATTTATTAAAGAAAAATAAATAATAGTTAAACTTAAAGCAAGTACTTTTGCTTTATCATCTTGGAATGTAAACAAATAAAATGAAAATTTTTTTAATAAATAAGAAAATAATAAAGTTAATAGACATCCAAGTAATAAAACAATAGTAAAATTGTATATATTAAAGTTTTCATAGCTAAATTGATATATCAAATAACTTAAAATTATTGCTAAAATATTTGAAGTTAAATAATTAATAATTAATTTACGATGAATAAATAAACTAAAATGATAAATTACAAAATAAATACATAAACCGATTAATAAATAAATACTATTAAGATAACTTTCATTTATAAAATAATATAATAATGAACCACATGCTAAACCAGAAAAAGATATTAAAAAAGATGCTATGCCATTAAACATAAAAAAAGTTAATAATGGAATTGTTAAAAGAATGTTTAAGTTATCAAAATCAAAAAAAATCGCTAAAAATGACAGAATAAAAACTATAAAATATTTTAAAGTTTTTGACATGCTATTTTACCACCTCAGGTTAAAAATAGCATAAAAAAAGCATAAAAAAAGTCAAAAAAAGTCAAAAAGATAGTGAAAATTTCACTATCTGAAAGTTTTTATAAAATAAATAATTAATCCTACAATAATGATTATGCACAAGATAAATATAAAAAGAAATAAAACATTAGTTTTGCTTTTGAAAATGATTTTTTCTTTTTGATCTTTTATTCTTTTCATATTTTTTGTTTTCTTTAGCCTTTTTCCTTCTTTCTTTTATTATATCAAATTTATTTTTAAGTACCATTTTTTTTGAATTAATTTTATTATTTATTTTGTTAAAAAGAAATTGATATGCATTTTGAAATGAATTTTCTAATAAAAGCATATATGTTATTATTCCAAGGAAAAGAAATAAAGGTATAAAAATATTAAATTTTGCATTTGCTATAAAAAGCATGATAATAAAAAAGATTAAACTCATTATCAAAAAGAAAATTATTTCTAATACTAATCTTATTAAATGGCCTTTTTTCTTATAAAATATTCTATTAAATAAATCATAAAATATCATAAACAATATGCCATAAAAATAAGATGCTAAAATAACTTGAAAGGCAATGCCATTATCCATTATTTAAATAACTTTGTAAAAATACTTTCTTTTTTACCATCCTTGATTGTTTTATTATTAAGATAGCAAAGTGAATCGATAGTTCCTTTGATAATTAAATCTTGTTTTTCAGTATCCATTTTACCAATTGATAAATTTTTACCAGTAATTTTTAAATTTCCATAAGGTGTATCAATTAAAAATTCATTGGTGTTAAAACTAATAACTTTTTTAGCATTATTTAATTCAACACTATTACGATCTATAATTTTTAAAGTTTGATTATCCATATAAAAAAACCTCCTATTTAATTCTATGAATCAATAGAAGGATTTATTTCTTTTTCTGAAATTATTTTATATAAAGATAAGGCCTCTTCTTTTTTAATTTTATCATTAGTAGAAAGAACTTCAATACAAATTAATTTATTTCCAAGTTGTAAAGTAATTTGATCACCAATATTTACATTACTTGATGGTTTGGCCTTATGATTGTTTATATTTACTTGACCAAATAAAATAATATCTTTACTGACAGTTCTTCTTTTAATTATTCGACAAATTTTTAAATATTTATCTAATCGCATAATAATACCTCTTTCATATATTATTATACGCTAAGTAGACTTAACTATCTAGTTGTTTCATTATAAATTTTCTAAATTGATTGCAAGTATCTAAATCAAATTGGTTTAAAATATGTTCATTTTCAATAATAACAAATAAACCTTGAACACTATTTTTAGCATATAATGGTGCAATATAAACATTTTTTTCTTCAAATCTTTCACTAATTAGGTATACTCCTTGTAACTTAGTAAAGATTCCATCGTTAATTTTATTATGTAATTGTTGATTTATTTCCATATCTAAATAGTGTTCACTTTGTTTACCATAACCTACAATTACTTTGTCTTGATCAACAAATAAAATTGTTGCACCTATTTGTTCATTTAACACTTTAGCAATATTAAATAGATCTTCTTCTAAACCAAGTAGTGTTGAAAAACGTTTTAAAAGTATTTTGTTATCTTCAACATAAATTTCTACTATATCTCCCATATTTAATTTTAGATTTCTTCTTATTTCTTTTGGAATGACAATACGACCTAATTCATCAATTCTTCTAACCATACCAGTTTTCAATATCAACACCTCAAATATTAGTATGGATATTTTTTGAAAATTTTAAACAAAAAATAATAGCTTATTATTTAATATTTAGAAGTTGCATTCAAAATAAAACTTATTTCTTATCAAATTATAATTTTTTCTTAACAATTTGCATAAATTTGTTCTTGAAACTAATTATACTTTAAAGTATAATATTAGTGCTGCTTGAAAGTAGCAAATACGCACACAGCTATCATCTTAGTTGAATAAACATAGAGCTGTGGAGGTTAAAACTAGGAGGAAAATAAAAATGTCAGATGAAGAAAAAACAGTTGTAGAAGATGCTGCAACTGAAACAACAGTTGTAAATGAAAATACAACTACTGAAACTGCAGAAGTTGAACTTGGTACTGCAGTTATCACAATAAAAAAATTATTAGAAGCAGGTTCACAATTTGGACATCCAACAAAAAGATGGAATCCTAAAATGCGTCCATACATTTATGCACCAAGAAACGGTATTTACATTATTGATTTACAAAAAACTGTTACATGTGTAGAAGAAGCATATAAGGCTTTAAGAGAAATTACTGCTAATGGTGGTAAAACATTATTTGTTGGTACTAAAAAACAAATTAAAGATATTATCGTTGAAGAAGCAACAAGATCTGGTTCTTTCCATGTTACTCAAAGATGGTTAGGGGGAACTTTAACTAACTTTAAAACTATTTCAAAAAGAACAAAAGAACTTCAACAACTTGAAACTATGATTGCTGATGGTACTTTAGAAACTTATCCTAAGAAAGATCAATTAGCAAAAAGAAAAGAATATGATAAATTAGTTAAGTTTTTTGATGGAATCAAAGAAATGAGAAAATTACCACAAGCAATTTTCGTTATTGATCCTCGTATTGAACATAATGCTGTAGCTGAAGCTAAAAAATTAGGTATTACAGTATTTGGTATTGTTGATACTAATAGTGATCCTGATGTATGTGATTATGTTATTCCTGCAAACGATGATGCAATTCGTTCAGTTAAACTAATTACTTCTGTAATGGCTGATGCTATTTGTGAAGCTAAAGGTGCACCACTTGAAGTTGCTTATACAAAAGATGAAGGTGATGAACTTTCAATGAGTGATGTAATTAAATCAACTGATAAACAAAATGAAGTAAAAAGAAATATGAAAAAAGAACGTGAAGAAAAAGCAACTACAGTAACTACAACTACAGCAACAGCTACTGCCACTACTCCAACAACACGTAAACCAGTAACTAAAAAGAAAGTAACTAAAACTGAAAAGAAAGAAAATACAGAAGAATCAGTTGCAAATTCTACTGAAGAAAAACCAGTAGAAGAAACAAAAACTGAAGAAGTAAAAACAACTTCAGAAAATAATGACTAATTAATTGAAAGGAAATATATAAAATGGCAAATTTAAAACTTATCCCAATTCTTAGAGATAGAACTGGTGCTGGTATGATGGATTGCAAAAAAGCACTAGAAGCTTGTAATGATGATGTTGAAAAGGCATGTGATTGGTTAAGAGAAAATGGTATTGCTAAAGCTGCTAAAAAATCAGGAAGAATTGCTGCTGAAGGTTTATCTTTAGTTGCAGTTAATGGAAATGATGCTGCTTTAGTTGAAGTAAATTGTGAAACAGATTTCGTTTGTGCCAATGCAGATTTTAAAACTTTATTAAAGCAAATTGCCACTACAGTTGTTAATAATAAACCAGTTGATATGGATGCAGCTAACGCTTTAGTTGTTGAAAACAACCAAACAATTAATGATTTAGTTATTGCTGCAACAGCTAAGATTGGTGAAAAAATTTCATTTAGAAGATTTGTTATTCTTACAAAAAATGATGATGAATTATTTGGAACATATTTACATGCAGGTGGAAAAAAAGGCTCAATTGTTGTTGTCAAAGGTGGCGATGCCGAAGTCGCTAGTAATTTAGCAATGCAATTAGTTGCTACTGTACCTACATATATTAATAAAGAAGATGTTCCAGCTGAATATATTGAAAAAGAATTACAAATTAGAATTGATGCAGCTAAGGCTCAAGGACGTCCATTAAATGAAAAAGCTTATGCTGGTATGAAAAACAAAATTGCTGAAGAAGTTTCTTTAACTTCTCAAGAATTTATTTTAGAAGATAAAGTTAGCGTTGGTTCATATTTAGCACGTGTTCATGCAAATGTAACACAAATGGCTTATTATATTGTTGGTGAAGGTATTGAAAAGAAAGTTGAAGATTTTGCTGCTGAAGTAATGTCACAAATTAAGTAATTTTAAGAGTGCTTATTGTAATGATAAGCACTTTTTTAAAACTAAGGAGAAAGGAAAAGGTTATAAAATTATTCATTTCTTTGATTAATTTTATAATACAAGAAAAAAGGCATGTATAAAAGAATATTATTAAAGTTAAGTGGTGAAGCTTTATCAAATGGTTTAGATGAACCATTTTGTCAAGAACATTTAAATGATGTTTCATTAGAAATTGCAACTTTAAACGCCAATAAAATCCAAATCGGAATTGTAGTTGGTGGTGGTAATTTATTTAGAGGAAAATTAAATGAATCATTAGGAATGGATCGTAATATTGGCGATTATATGGGCATGATGGCTACATGTATGAACGCATTAGCATTAAGCAACTCTTTAAAGAAAAATAATGTAAAATGTAAAATATTGGGCTCTTTTCCTGTAAAAGGAATTATTGAACAATTTAGCACAGAAATGGCTGATAAATTTTTAAATGATGGTTATGTTGTTATTTATTCTGGTGGCACAGGACTTCCATATTTTTCTACTGATACTTGTTCAACATTAAGAGCATTAGAAACAAAATGTGACGCAATACTTGCTGCAAAAAATGGTGTCGATGGTGTTTATTCTGCAGATCCTAAAAAAGATCCAAAAGCTCAAAAATATGAACAAATTTCTTATCAAGAAATCATTGAAAAGAATTTACAAGTTATGGATTTGACTGCGATTAGTTTGTGTAAAGAAAATAAAATGCCAATTATAGTCTTTAATATGAATCAAAAAGGTAATATAATAAAAGTAGTAAATGGCGATAATATAGGAACTATTGTCAAATAGGAGGACAAAAAATCATGGAACAAGATAACATTATTTTATTAGATTGTGATGAAAGAATGGAAAAATCAATTACATCATTTTCAGAATCTTTACTAAAAGTTAAAACAGGAAGAGCTAGTGCATCATTAGTTAGAGATGTTGAAGTTGATTATTGGGGAACAATGACTCCTTTATATCAAATTGCTAATATTTCAACACCTGATGCCACACAAATTTTAATTAAACCTTATGATAAAAACCAATTAAAGGATATTGAAAGAGCCATTATTAATGCTGATTTAGGTTTTACACCAATTAATGATGGTCAAGTTATTCGTTGTAACATTCCGCAATTAACTGGAGAAACAAGAGCTAAGTTAGTTAAAGAATGTTATCATATGGCAGAAGGCGCTAAAATAGCAATACGTAATATTAGACGTGATGCAATTAGTGAAATTAAAAAAGAAAAATATCCTGAAGATACTGAAAGAGATCTTGAAGAAGAAGTTCAAAAAATAACAGATAAAAAAATCAAAAAAGTTGATGATTTAGCTAAAGCTAAAGAAGAAGAATTAACTAATATTTAATAAAATTTTTAATTTAAAAAATATTAAATTGCTAAATGTGATTTAATATTTTTTTCTTAAAAAACATTTATTACTAATAAGTTATAAGAATAAATATTTTTAAAACAACTAAAATATAAATAGAGATAACAATAAAATAAATTATTTGTTATTTATTTTGCAATTGCTTATTAATCTGAATTTTGTTAAACTAAGATAAAGGCACATTAAATATATTTAATGTGAGTTAGGAGTGGTATAATGGAAATACTTAATAATGAAAACATTAAAATTCCAGAACATATAGCAATTATTTTAGATGGAAATGGTCGTTGGGCTTTAAAAAGAGGGTTAATAAGAACCATGGGCCATAAAGTTGGTGCCGAAACGATGAGAAAAACTATAAATTATGCTTTTTCATTAGGTGTTAAAGTTTTATCACTTTTTTGTTTTTCAACTGAAAATTGGAAACGTGATAAAGAAGAAATAGCTTATTTATTTACTTTGCCAATTGAATATTTTAATAAATATACTGATAAATTAATTGAAGAAGATGTAAAAGTAGTTGTATCAGGAGATATAAGTGTTTTACCTAAAGAAACTATGCTTGCTTGTGATAAGGCAATTTTGAAAACTAAAAATTGTAAATCATATGTTTTAAATATTTGCCTTAATTATGGAGGAAAAGCAGAAATAATTAGAGCATGTAAACAAATTGTTAATGATGTTAATTCAAATAAATTATTATTAGAAAATTTAAATGAAAAAACTTTTGAAAATTATTTATATACCAAAAATTTACCTCCTGTTGATTTATTAATTAGAACTAGTAATGAAAAAAGAATTTCCAATTTTATGCTTTGGCAAATTGCTTATGCTGAAATTTATTTTACTAAAACATTATGGCCAGCTTTTACTAAAAAAGATTTAGATAAAGCTATTGAAGAATATAATCATAGACAAAGAAGATTTGGAGGTGTTTGATATGAAAACTAGAATCATCACTGGTGCTATTTTAGTTTTAGTTGTATCTCCATTTGTTGGCTTTGGTGGTTATGCAATGGCTGCATTTGTAGCTATTTTATTTGGTATTGGCATGTATGAATTATTAAATATTAAAAAGAAAGCTAATTTAGAAAAAATTCCTATATATAT
This sequence comes from uncultured Bacilli bacterium, assembly GCA_947626825.1. Classification (GTDB taxonomy): domain Bacteria; phylum Bacillota_I; class Bacilli_A; order RFN20; family CAG-631; genus CAKPXW01. The sequence continues at coordinate 9,653 of CANQTM010000005.1, forward strand.
TTATATTCTTAGTGCTATTTTTGGATTATTAATGATTTTTGATATTCCTTATATAAGTGAATATGCTATTGATTATACAAATAATGCTTTGCTTTATAATTATGGAATAAATATTTTATGGCTTGCTTTATTTATTGTTACGATTTTTACTGCATCATTATTTGATGAAAAATATAGTTTAATTGATGTTCTTTATACTTTTACTACAATTATATATTTAGTTATAGGTCTTAAAGGACTTTTGTATTTAAGATCTTATGAAAATAATCAAGGATTATTATTGGTAATTTATGTTTTATTAGTTACTTGCATTACTGATATTTTTGCATATTTTGGTGGTATGACTTGTTATAAAATTTTAGGTAATGATAAAGTACATAAACTTAATGAAAGAATTTCTCCTAAAAAGACTATTGAAGGAACAATAATTGGAACTATTTTTGGCATAATAGCTGGTTTTATTTTTGCTATGTGTTTATTTAATAAAGTAGAATCATTACCAATTCATCATTGGGCAATTTATTTATTATTATCTTTTATTGTTTCAATTGTTGGCCAAATAGGTGATTTAATTTTATCATCAATAAAAAGATATTTTGCTGTTAAAGATTATTCAAAATTATTACCAGGACATGGTGGCTTATTAGATCGTATTGATAGTTTATTAATAAATTGTATGGCAACAGCAACATTTCTTAGTCTTTTAACTTTTTTTGCCTGAGGTAAATTTATGAAGAAAATAATATTATTAGGTGCGAGTGGTTCAATTGGAACTAGTACCATTGAAGTTTTAAGAAAACACAAAAATAAATTTCGTTTAATTGGATTTAGTGTTTATAGTAAAACATCATTTATTGAACCAATATTACAAGAATTTAAATATGTTAAATTTGTAGGTGTTAAATCATTAAAAGAAATAAAGCCATTAATTTCTAAATATCCTAAAGTTACTTTTTTAGAAGATATTTCTAAAGTTGCTTCCTACAAATGCGATATTGTAGTTAATGCTATTGTTGGCTTTGCTGGTTTAAAACCAACAATAAGTGCTATTAAAGCAAATAATAATATTGCTTTAGCCAATAAAGAAACTCTAGTGGTTGCAGGTCAATTAATCAAAAAATTAGCCAAACATTATAATGTTTCTATTACTCCAATTGATTCTGAACATTCGGCTATTTTCCAATGCTTAGAAAAAGAAAATAAGCCAAATAAAATTATTTTAACAGCATCAGGTGGACCATTTTTTAGAAAAAGTTTACAAGATTTAGAAAAAGTCACTTTAGATGATGCTTTAAAACATCCAACATGGCAAATGGGGCCAAAGATTACTATTGATTCTGCTACAATGTTTAACAAAGCTTTTGAAATTATTGAAGCATATTATCTATTTGATGTAAATGTTGATCAAATATCTGTGTTAATACACCCACAAAGTATTGTTCATTCTTTAGTAGCATTTAATGATGGTTCATTAAAGGCTCATCTTGCAATAAGTGATATGAAAATACCGATTGCTTATGCATTGTCATATCCATTAAGACTTAATGATGTAACTAAGCAATTACAATTAGATGAAGTTTCTAATCTAGAATTTTATAAACCTGATTTAAAAAGATTTAAGCCTTTACAATTAGCTTATGATGTTTTAGAAAAGAAAAATATTTATCCATGTGTTTTAAATGCTGCTAATGAAGAAGCAGTTAAGTTATTTTTAGATAAAAAAATTAAGTTCTTAGACATTATTGATATTGTTGAGAAAACTTTAAAAGCAACTAAACCAATTTCTGGCACTTTAACTTTTAAAAAAATTATTGAAGCTGATAAGTGGGCTAGAGGCTATGTAAGGAGGATGTTTGATTTATGATTTTATTTGTCTTTGGATTATCAAAAATATTTACAATTATATTATTTTTAATAATTATTTGTTTTTTGATTGCTTGGCACGAACTAGGCCATTTAATTGCAGCAAAAAAGTGTAATGTTTATTGTTATGAATATTCAATTGGTTTTGGTCCATTAATTTATCGTAATAAAAAACATGAAACACATTTTTGTATTAGAGCAATACCTTTAGGTGGTTTTGTTAAAATGGCTGGTGAAGAAGGTTTAGAAGAAGGCGAAAAAATACAAGATAATGATGGAAAAGAAATACCTAATGATAGAATTTTATCTAATAAATCAAAAGGTAAACGAGCTTTAGTTATGGCAGCAGGTGGCCTTATGAATATGATTTTGGCTATTTTTTGCTTTTACTTTTTTGTTTCTTTTAACCATCCAATTCAAGGAGATAAATTTACTACTGGTTTTATTCAACAAATTCATTCAAATGAAATATTTGTTGGTGAAGATTCTTTGCTTTCAAAAGCTGGAATGGAAAATAATGATAAAATTATAAAAATAGAAACTAGATTAACAAATGAAGAATCTTATCAAGAATTCAAAACCAATAGTTTTAGTAAAATTCAAAAAGCATTAGATAAAAAGGCTCCACAAAATGTTGGAGATGTTCAAGAAATAAAAATAACATATCAAGATGCCAATGAAGATTATGCTGAAAAAACTATTACTGTTACAAGAGAAAAACATTTAATTAAAGATGAAAATAACAAAGATGTTGAAGAAATAAGTAAAATTGGCTTATCGCAAGCTTATAAAATTTGTGAATATAATGCGATTACAGGAATATGGGGAACATTTCATTTTACAGGATATTATGCTTTGGAAGTTTGCCGTGCTTTTGGTCAATTATTTACAGGTGACTTTTCAGGATTATCAGGTTTAGTTGGTATATATCAAACTGTTGATGATGTTGCTACTGATTCATATGGTGTTGGCATTGGCGCAACTATGATTAATATGATTTATTTAATAGGGGCTATATCATTTTCACTTGGATTTTTTAATTTAATTCCGTTTCCTGCTTTAGATGGTGGTAGACTATTCTTTGTTGGTATTGAAGCTATTACTAAAAAGAAAGTTAATCCAAAAGTTGAAGGAATGATTCATACAGTAGGCTTATTTATTTTATTTGCTTTAATGATTATTATTAATATTCGCGATATTATGAATTTATTTGTATTATTGATTTAAAAAGTGTTGTTAGGGGGCAATAAAATGGATGATCAATTATTAGATATTTTAAATAAATTACGTGTTGGAAAATTTTATTTTCCTTATTTTGAAGGTGGAAAATTAACTAAATATTCTTATATTAAAGAAAGAAAATTGTATATTATTAATTTGCAATTAAAGGCCCCTCTTCCTGCATTTTTATATATTTCTTTGCATAATTCTTTTCAAACTTATTTAAAAAAACATGATAAAGATGTTAAAGTGGCTTTATATATTATTTTAGAAGAGCCTTGTTTTGATAGCAAAGTTGTTAAAGATTACATTGTTAGCTATGTTGAAAACAAATTACCAAATTCTAATGATTTTTCTTTTTTTAAAGAACAATCAATGCATATTCGCGATAATTTAATTAAAATTACTTATTCTAGCATGGTCAAAGAAAAAATGTTAATGGATATAAAAAATAAATTAGAAAATTTTTTACATGCTGCTGGTTTTATACAACTAAATATTGATTTTGTTTTTGATGAACCAGATGACAATCTTTTTGATTATAATAAAGATAGAGAAGAATATGAAACATTATTTGAAAAATATACAATTGAGAAAAAAAATATCGAAAAGAAATCAGATTATGGTTTTAATAGAACTTCTCGTCCTTCTTTTAATAATATAACATTTCAAAGAGTAGAACTTGATTCTATACCTGTTGATGTTAAAGATATTGAAGTAGAAGTTAAAGTTTTTGATGTTAAACCTGAGGGTAAAGGTGATAAAAAACTTAAAATAGGTGTAACTAATTATAAAGATTCATATACAGTTCATGTATGGACAACTAAAGATCAAAATTTAGATTATTACATGCAATTTTTAAATAAATGGGTTAACTTAAAAGGAAGTTTAGTTTTTAATAGTTATGAAACTGAAGAAACTATTAATTTATATCAACTTGAAGAGATTGAAAGTAAAGATGAAGAAAAAATAGATGATGAACCTATTAAAAGGGTTGAACTTCATTTTCATACAAATATGTCTGCAATGGATGGAATTTGTGATGTTTCTGATATTGTAAAACAGGCTGCTAAATTCAATCATAAAGCGATTGCTATAACAGATCATAATGCTGTTCAATCATTTCCTGGTGCTCAAAAAATTCAAGCAGAATTAAAGAAAAAAGGTCAAGACATAAAAATACTTTATGGTATTGAATTAAATATGGCACCTAGAAGTTTAGATATTATAACAAATCCAACTAAAATTGATTTAAAAGATGCAACATATGTCTTTTTTGATTTAGAAACTTCAGGATTGTCATGTAAATATGATGATATTATTGAATTTGGTGCCGTCAAAGTCAAAAATAATAAAGAATTAGAACGAATTGATTTATTGATTAATCCTGGACATGAAGTGAGTAATTTTACTTCTAATTTGACAGGAATTACAAATGAAATGTTAAAAAATAAACCTTCCATTCAAGAAGTTTTACCAAAAATTAAAGAATTTATAAAAGATTGTATTTTAGTTGCTCACAATGCTTCTTTTGATATTGGTTTTTTAACTCAAGCATTTGGTTATAAAATAGAAAATCCAACAATTGATACATTACCTTTGTGTCGCTATCTTTTTGAAAATGAAAAAAGATATACTTTAGGTGGTTTATGTCGTTCTAAAAATATTGATTATGATGAAGAAAGTGCTCATAGAGGTGATTATGATGCTGAAGTATTAAAAGAATTATACATTGCCGCTATATTACCTGAACTTGAATTAAAACACATTGAACTATCTCATGATGTTTTAGGCACATTACAATCAAATAATGTTACAAGAAAAATGCATCCATATCATGTTAATATTTTAGTTAAAAACATGATTGGCATGAAAAATTTATTTAAAATTTTAACAATTGCTAATACAGATTATTTTACAGCACAAGCTTTAGTACCTCCTGAAGTTATTGATGAACATAAAGAAGGTTTGATTATTGGTTCATCATGTGCTAGAGGTGAAATATTTGAACTTGCTTCTACAAAAAGTGAAGAAGAAGTTATAAAAATCATGGAATGGTATGATTATATAGAAATTCAACCTCTTGATCAATATCAAATATTAGTTGATACTGAAAAAGTTGAATCAATGGAAAAAGTTAAAAAAATCATAAAGTTCATTATTGATTGTGCTAATAAAGCCAATAAACCTATTTGTGCTACTGGGGACGCTCATTATATTGATGCAACCCAAGCTATTGCTAGAGAAGTATTTATTTCTACACCAGCCATTGGTGGTGGCTATCACCCTTTATTTGATTATCAACATCGAATTGAAAAATATCCAATTCAAGATTTTAAGACAACAAGACAAATGTTAGATGCTTTTAGTTGGCTTGGCGAAGGAAAAGCATATGAATATGTTGTTACAAATACAAATAAAATAGCTGATATGATTGAATATTGTTATCCAATCAAAGATCGTTTATACCCACCATCAATTCCAGATTCTGATGAACAATTGAAAAATTCATGTTATGAAAATGCTCATAAAATGTATGGAGAACATTTACCAGAAATTGTGGAAAATCGATTAAAAAGAGAACTTGATTGTATAATAAATAATGGCTATTCAATTATGTATGTTATTGCTGCAAAATGTGTTAAACATTCAAATGAACAAGGATTTTTAGTTGGATCTCGTGGCTCGGTTGGTTCATCATTTGCAGCAACTTGTGCTGGAATTACAGAAGTTAATCCTTTAAAACCACATTATCGATGTCCAAATTGTAAATATAGTGATTTTAATATAGATGAAAACATATATCGTTCAGGATTTGATCTTGAAGATAAAAACTGTCCTGTTTGTGGACATAAGTTAATTGGAGATGGTCATAATATTCCGTTTGAAACATTTTTAGGATTTAATGGCGATAAAGTACCTGATATTGATTTGAATTTTTCAGCTTTAAATCAAGCAGATTCCCACTTATTTATTAGAGAAATGTTTGGAAAAGATCATGTATTTAGAGCAGGAACAATTGCTTCAGCAGCAAGTAAAACAGCTTTTGGCTATGCCAAAAAATATTATGAAACTTTAGGCATTGAAATTAAAAATGCTGAAGCTGGACGTATTGCATTAATGTGTGAAGGTGTCAAAAGAACAACTGGTCAACATCCTGGAGGTTTAATTGTTATACCAGAAGATATGGATGTTTATGATTTTACACCTGTTGGTCATCCTGCTGATGATATTGATTCTGAATGGTTAACAACACATTTTGCTTTTGAAGCTATTCATGATAATGTTTTAAAACTTGATATGTTAGGACATGTTGATCCAACAGTTATGCGTATGTTAGAAAATCTTACTGGAATTGATCCTCATGATATTCCATTAAATGATAAAAAAGTTATTGCCATGTTTAATGGTGAATCTGTTATAGATAACCCTCATTTAACTGCTGTAGGGCTGCCAGAATTTGGTACTACAGTAGCAAGAAAGATGCTTGTTGATACAAAACCTACAACATTTGCTGATTTAACAAAAATATCAGGATTGTCACATGGTACTGATGTCTTTTTTGGAAATATTAGAGATTTAATATTATCCAATACATGTAGTATTGTTGATTGTATTGGTTGTCGAGATGATATTATGTTAACATTGATGTCTTATGGAGTTAAACCTTTAGATTCATTTAAAATCATGGAAGCCGTTAGAAAAGGTAAAAAAATATCACCTGAATATGAAAAAATGTTACATGAAAATGATGTTCCTCAATGGTTTATCGATGCATGTCAAAAAATCAAATATCTATTTCCTAAAGCCCATGCAGTTGCTTATAGTTTAATGGCTGTTAGAATTGCTTGGTTTAAACTTTATTATCCATTAGAATATTATGCAACATATTTTACATGGCGTAGTGATGCTTATGATATCGAAACTATGGTTAGTGGGCTTGGAGCTATAAAAAGTAGTTTTATAGCTATTGGAGATAAGATAAAAAATAATATTAAATTAACTACAAAAGAAAATGGTTTGTATCCTTTTTTGGAAGTTGCTATTGAAATGTTTCAAAGAGGTTATAAATTTTTAAATATTGATCTTGAAAAATCAGATGCCAATGAATTTGTTGTTGATTATGAAAATAAAGCTTTAATTCCTCCATTTAAAATTTTAGATGGCATTGGTACTAATGCTGCAAATTCAGTTATTGAAGCTCGCAAAAATGGACCTTTCTTATCTAAAAATGATTTAAAGAAAAGAACTAAACTAAATGATACAAATTTGAAATTATTAGAAAAAATTGGCGTTTTAAAAGATTTAAATGAATCAGATCAATTAACATTGTTTAATTTTTAAAAAAAATGATGATTATTTTACTATATTGGTTTATAATTTTAAACGAAAGGGAAATTTAAAAATTATAAACCCTTTTATTTATTAAAGATAAGGAAACTATATATGACTAATTTAGCAATTGTTTTGACTTGTTTAGATAATAAAGATTTCAAATCATATGTTAATCAAACATCTTCATATATGTTTTTTATTTTAAACGACCATATTATTAATTACACTAAAGATTATTTATCTAATAGTGATATTGCTAAAACATTTTTTGTAACAAAAAATAATGATAAAATAAATGATATTTTAGATAATCCAATAATAGTTAATGAAAACAATTTAAAAGAAAAATTATTAAATGAAAATTATGATAATATTATTTTAATTAATAAATGTTTACCTTTATTAACTTCTAAAACGATTAATAAATTATTAAAAGCGCATCAAGATAAGCAATTTGATATTTCTTATTTTGATGGTTTTTATATTTTTAGTAAATCTATTTTTATAAATAAATATTTAAATAGCAATTTGTTAAATATTAATATTGTTGATTCTTTAAAAAGCAATAAAATAAAAATAAATAATAAAGAATCATTAATAGTTTATAATCGTAAAACTTTAGCAAAAGCTAATGGTTTGATGCAAGATAGAATAAATAATTATTGGTTAGAAAATGGTGTTAGTATTGAAAGTCCTAAATTAACTTTTATAGGTAAAAATGTTAAGATAGGCAATGATAGTATTATTTATCCTAATACTTATATTTATGGTAATACTATGCTAGGCACTAATAGTAAAATAGGACCTAATGCATATATTATAGATAGTTTTATTGATAATGATTATTGCTTAGCAAATTGTATTATCAATAAACAAAAATTATTAAAAAAATAAAAAGCTAGATGCTACAAGGGAGAGATTAATCATGAAATCACGTTTAAAATTAGTTTCTTTAACAGCCAACGAAGAACTAACACACAAAATAGCTTCATATTTAAATGTTGAAGTTATGCAATCACAAATTACTCATTTTGCTGATGGTGAAATTTTATTTGAAGGTAAACAATCTTTTAGGGGAGATAATGTATATATTATTCAATCAACATGTGCTCCAGTTACAGAAAGATTAATGGAAGTTTTAATTTGTTGTGATGCATTAAAAAGAGCATCAGTTCGTTCAATAACATGCATAATGCCTTATTTTGGCTATTCAAGACAAGATCGAAAAGCTAAAGCAAGACAGCCAATAACAGCAAGATTAGTTGCCGATTTGTTAACTACAGCAGGTTGTCAAAGAATAGTTTGTACAGATTTGCATGCTCCACAAATTCAAGGCTTTTTTAATATTCCAGTTGATGATGTTTCAGCTTTACCTATTTATTATCGTTATTTTAAAGATTTAAACTTGAAAGATCCAGTTTGTGTTTCTCCCGATCATGGAGGTGTCGTTAGAACATCAAAGTTAGCTGAAAAATTAAATGCTCCAATAGCTATTATTGATAAACGTCGTCCAAGACCAAATGAAGCTGAAATTTTTGCTATAGTTGGTGATGTCAAAGATAAAGATTGTATAATTGTTGATGACATTGTCGATACTGCTGGAACTTTATGTCTTGCAGCTTCAAAATTAAAAGAATTAGGGGCAAGACATGTATATGCTGCCATTTCACATGGAGTTTTATCAGAACCTGCAGTATCAAGAATTAATGAATCAGCATTAGAACAACTAGTTATTACTGATACTATACCATTACCAAAAGAAAAAGAAAGTCCTAAAATTGTTGTATTGTCAATGGCTGAATTATTTTCAAGAATAATTGCTGCTTTAGAAAATGGCGAATCATTATCAAATGTACATAAAAATTTTGCTAGTGAACATTATAGTGATTAATTCTTTATTTTAATTTTATGGAAACCTATTTGAAATGTAAAATGGGTTTTCTTTTTTTATAATAAAAATTGACAAAAATTTTAAAAAAAAGGTTTTATATTATTTTTTAGAAATTAAGCATATGCTATAATAAAATTAACAAAGGGAAAGGAGAATAAACTTAATGAATAGACAATTATTAAAGAAAATCAATGAAGCACTTTTTTCGGTTTTACCTGTTGCCTTAATTGTTATTATTTTAAATTTTACTCCATTAATTTCTCTTTCAAATACAGAAATATTTTTATTTATTTTTTCTGCAATTTTCTTGATTTTAGGTATTGGCCTTTTTAATTTAGGGGCTGATTTAGCAATGACACCTATGGGTGAACAAATAGGCGTTGGTTTAACTAAATCAAAAAAAATAGGATTATTATTAATTTTAGCATTTTCGTTAGGATTTTTAATTACTATTGCTGAACCTGATTTATCTGCCTTAGCATCACAAGTTAGTAAAGTTATCAATAGTACTTTAATTATAATTTTGGTTGGTTTTGGTGTGGGATTATTTTTATTAATTGGTGTGTTGAAAATAATATTTAAAAAATCTTTATCTTCTTTATTAACATTTTTTTATATGACTTTATTTTCTGTGGCCTCAATAGTTATTATTAAAGGAAATATCAATTTTTTACCACTTGCTTTTGATTCTGGTGGTGTTACTACTGGGCCAATAACGGTACCATTTATAATGGCTTTTGGAGTGGGTATTGCTTTAACTATTGGAGGAAGAAATGCTAATGAAAACAGTTTTGGATTAATATCATTATGTTCAATTGGTCCAATTTTGGCAGTTATTGTTTTAGGAATGTTTATTAATGATAATCTTATATATGAAATTCCAAATGCTTATGAAATTTCTTCTAATCTTGGACATTATATATTAAGTTGTTTTGGCATCGTTATTAAAGATGTTAGTATTGCTTTAGGCCTTGTTACTTTATTTTTCTTTGTAATTAATTTTATCTTTTTAAAACTACCTAAAAATAAATTAATTCAAATTTTATGTGGAATTATTTTTACATATATTGGTTTAATAATCTTTTTAAGTGCTGTTAATGTTGGCTTTATGCCAATTGGTTATCAAATTGGTTTGCAATTAGCAAATAATAAAAAAGCTTTAGTTATATTTGCTTTTATTTTAGGTTTTGTTGTTGTTTTGGCAGAACCTGCTGTTCATGTTTTAAATAATCAAGTTGAAAATATAACAAATGGTACAGTTTCTAAAAAATCTATGTTGATTGCTTTGTCTGTTGGTATTGGACTTTCTATTGGGCTATCTATCATTCGTATAATTTTTGATTTTTCGATTTTATATTATTTAATCCCTGGTTATTTTATTTCTTTAGGTTTATCTTTTTTTGTTCCAAAACTTTATACTGCTATTGCTTTTGATTCTGGTGGTGTTGCTAGTGGACCTTTAACATCAACTTTTATTTTACCTTTTGCTGTTGGAGCATGTATGAGTATTTCTGGTATAGATAATGTTATGGCAAATGCTTTTGGTGTGGTTGCTATGGTTGCTATGACGCCATTAATTACTATTCAATTTTTAGGATTTAAAGCTATAATTAATCAAAAAATGCGTGAAAAAATTGCTTTAAAGAAAATATTGGATAAATCAGATGATCAAATTATTGATTTTATGTAAAGGAAAAAATTATGTCTAATAAGAAACAAAATGAAAAAATAAAAGATAAAGAAGTTTTCAATAAAAGAAATAATAAACCACACCCTAGTAATATAAAGAAGTTAAAAATATTAATAACAATTGTTGATCGTAGTAAATCTTTGTTTTATCTTGATTTACTTGAACAATTTGAAGTAAATATGCAAATGGTCATTTTAGGTAAAGGTACTGCTACTTCAGAAATGCTTGGTTATCTTGGCCTAGCAGAACCTGAAAAAGCTGTTTTAATATCTTGTATTAGAGAAGATAAAATCAAAGATATTATGGCAACTTTACAAGAAAAATTTCAAAAAATAAAAAATGGTAAAGGAATTGCCTATACAATTTCAATGTCAAGTATTATTGGAGTATTAACTTATCAATTTTTAAGTAATAATCAAAATATAAAAAAATAGTAGGTGAAAAATTATGAATGAAAAATTTGAAGTAATTTTATGTATTGTGAATAGTGGCTTTTCAGAAAGTGTAATGGATGCTGCAAGAAAAGTTGGTGCCAAGGGTGGAACTGTTATTAATGCTAGAGGTACAGCAGCCAAAGAAGCTGAAAAAATATTCAATATTACAATTCAACCAGAAAAAGAAATAGTAATGATTTTAGCTAAATCAAACTTAAAAAATGATATTTTACACACATTATATGAACATGTAGGTCCAAATACTTTGGCTCAAGGAATTGCTTTTGCTTTACCAGTTGATGAAGTAGTTGGAATTCAAGAAAATAAATAATATTTTTGATATTTAAAGATATATTTAAAACAAAAAAGTTATCTAAATAAAAAATGTGTCGTGATTAGTAAATAAAAACATTTGACTTTTAGTCAAAAAATATAGTATTATTATAGGCGGTCTATCCGACCAATAGTAGCCCCGGTAAAGTTACTAGAAAAAAGGAGAAAAAATATGCAAAGACAAACAACAATTATTAAACCGCAAGATATTGAAAGAAAGTGGTATGTTGTAGATGCAACTAATATTCCACTAGGAAGACTTGCTTCAAATGTTGCAAAAGTTTTAACTGGAAAAGCAAAACCAACATATCAACCAAATATTGATACAGGTGATTATGTAATTATTATTAATGCTACTAAAGTTTTATTAACTGGTAATAAACTAAATAATAAGAACTATTATAATGTTTCTGGTTATTTAGGTGGTTTAAGAACTCGTAGTGCAAAAGTAATGTTAAAAGATTATCCTGTTGAAATGGTTGAAAGAGCTGTATGGGGAATGCTTCCAAAGGGCCGTTTAGGTCGTAGAATGTATAAAAAATTACATGTATATGCAGGTGACAAGCATAATAATGATGCTCAAAAACCTGAAGTACTTGTAATTAAGTAGGAGGATAAAATATGCCAGCAAAGAAAAAAAGTGATGCAGTACGTTATATGGGTACTGGTAGAAGAAAAGCATCTGTTGCTAGAGTTATTTTAGTTCCAGGTACTGGTAATATTACAGTTAATGGAGTTAAAGTTGAAAATTATCTTCCAGCAGCTACATTTGTAATGGATTTAAAACAACCATTAGTTGCAACATCAAATGAAACACGTTTTGACATTACATGTAATGTTAAAGGTGGCGGTTATAATGGTCAAACTGGTGCAATTCGTTTAGGTATTGCAAGAGCTTTACTTCAAGCATCAGCAGATTATCGTCCAACATTGAAATCTTTAGGTTTATTAACTAGAGATGCTCGTGTTAAAGAACGTAAGAAATATGGTCTTAAGGGTGCTAGAAGAGCTCCACAATTCTCAAAACGTTAATCTACAAACAACAAAAAATTTGGATTATTCCAAATTTTTTTGTTTGTTTACTATTTTTATTTTATTTTTCATATTATTTATTGGTGAAAATATTTTGAAAAAAAATTGTTTTTTAATTTTAATTTTTATTTTTTTAACTAGTTGCTTTAATATAAATAAAACCAATTATTTGATAGATAGTGTTATTTTTATTGATCCAGGTCATGGTGGCAATGATAATGGAACAAGTTATTTAGATGTATTTGAAGATGAATTAAATTTAAAATTATCAACTATCTTATATGAAATGATTTTAGATGATGGAGGCATATGCTATTTATCTAGAGTTTCTGATTATGATTTAAGTTCAATGTATGCCAAGAATCATAAAATTGAAGATTTAAAAAAAAGGGTTCAATATATTGATAGTTTAAATACAACTTTATTTATTTCTTTACATTTAAATTATTATTCAAGCTCTAAAGTTAATGGTATACAAGTTTTTTATCAAAAACAAAACCAAGAAAGTAAAGAACTGGCAATTTTTTTACAAGATATTTTAAATGTAGAAAATCAAAGAAAAAAACAATGTAAGGTAGGAGATTATTTTATTTTAAATAATACAACTTCTTTAGGTGTTTTAATTGAATATGGTTTTTTATCAAGCGAATATGATCGTCAAAGATTATTAGATGATAACTATTTAAATCATTTAGCTAAGTTAATAAAAAGTTCAATAAGTGAATATTTAAAAAATAAATTGAAATACTAATATTGGTGATATTTATAAAAAAACTTTTATATTTTATAGGCAATATTGGTAAAATTTTGTCTTTAGTTTGTCTTTTTATTATAGTTGCAACTTTAATAGTTAGTTTTAAATTGTCAAAAGAAAATGTCGACAATCCATTTTGTTTAAATAATTATGATGAAAGTCAACCAATTAATTTAGAATATCAAGAAATTTTAAATTATGATTATCATTATCAATGTTCAACATTATATTTTGAAATAATTGTTATTGATAATTTAAATAAAAATCAAACTATTTCCTTATTGATAAGTATCGGACAACAATTAAAAGATTATAATTGCTTTACTCATTTTCAAGTTGAAGGTGTTGGTTTAGAAAAAGTGCTTTATGCAACTATTGATTTACAAACACAAGAATTAAATTATGTTTTTTAAATGCTTTTACTAAAAAAAGCATTTTTAAATTTTTGCATTTCTTGAATTATATATTTTATTAGTATACAATAAAAATGTTAAAGGAAAAAAATAAATGGATACTAAAATATATCAGGAAAAAGAATATAAAAAAATAATTGCTGATCTTAACAATGGACAAGTAGTTGGTTTTCCTACAGAAACAGTATATGGTTTAGCAGTTGTAAGTGATAATTTAGATGCTTTAGAAAAACTATATCAAATAAAAGGTAGAGATGAAAATAAACCAATTTCTTTAATGGTTTCTGATATTACTACAATAAAAAAAATAGCCAAAGTTAATAAATGGCAAGAAAAAATTTTAAAAGAATTTATGCCTGGTCCTTTAACTGTTATTTTAAAATCAAAAAAAATAATAATTCCTAATTATATTACTTTAGGTATTAGAATACCTAAACACGATTTGATTTTAAAAATATTACAAACAATTAACAAACCTTTATTAGTGACAAGTGCTAATTTATCAAATAGTCCATCTCTTAATAAATATATTGATGTTTATAAAACATTTAATGGGAAAATAGCTTCTTTAATAGCTTTAGATGCTAACAATTCTTTGGCATCAAGCGTAATTGATATAACTTCAAGACCAATTAAAGTCTTAAGAAAAGGTTTAATAAGTGAAGAAGACATTAATAAATGTTTAAAGAAAGAAGGAAAACAAAAAATGAAAAAAATAATTGCTATAGGCTGTGATCATGGTGGTCTTGAATTAAAAAATTCTATTATAAAACATTATAAAAATAAATATGAATTTATTGATGTTGGGACTTATGACACTACTTCTTGTGATTATCCTGATTATGCTTTTAAAGTTGGGGAAATAGTTAATCAAAATAAAGCAAATTTTGGAATTTTAATTTGTAAAAGTGGAATAGGAATGTCAATAGCTGCAAATAAAGTGCCAAATATCCGCTGTGCTTTAGTTTGCAATGCTAAAAATGCTATGCTAGCTCATAAACATAATAATGCCAATGTTTTAGCAATGGGCAGCAATGATGTTAGCAAAAATATAGCTTATAAAATTATTGATAGTTATGAAAGTGTTGAATTTGAAGAAAGACATTCACTTAGAATTTCTAAAATAAGTGCTTATGAAAAAAGAAAATAATTTAAATGTTTATAACCCAAAAGAACAAGAAAAAGAATTAAAAAAATTTATAAAAAGATCTTTAATTGTTGGTAGTATTATTTTATTAATTTTGTTGATAATAACTTTTATTTTTCATAATATTTATCATATGATAATTGGTTTTATCATAGGAAGTATTATTAGTGTTATTTTGTTTTATATCATTCATAAGCAAATGTATGAAACATATTATTTAGATTTTAAAAAACAAGCTAGAAAAATTCATTTTCTTCATTTAATAGTTTATTTATGTTCATATTTGATATTAGCTCTAATTTTTAAAACCTTTTGGATTGTTATTGGGTTAACACTTGGTTTACTTTTAAGTAAATTTGCTATTTTGACATTTAGCTTTGATAAATAATATATGTGACTTCTTTTAAAAAAGAAGTCAATATTTTGAATATCACTTTTATTTTTTTACAATTTATGGTAAGATTATAGTGTTTTAAAAAAGGGCGACAATAAAATGAGTGAATTTTTTCATAAAATTTTAAAATATTTTTCAAATACGGCTAAAAGTGAATTGTTAGTCTCTCTTTTAATTATGTTTATTATTGCTATTATTGCTATTATTTTAGGAATTGCCATTAAAAAAGCAGACCCTAAAAAGAAACCAAAAGGTTTGGCATTAATTGCTGAAACAATTGTAACTTTTGCTGATAATCAAATAAGTGATATTTTAGGAACAGCTTTTTTAAAGTTTTCGCCATATTTAATTTTTTTATATTTGTTTATTCCTATGTCATTTATTAGTGGACTTGTTGGCCTTGCTTCACCAATGACTTATTTTACTATTCCATTATGTTTAGCTTTAGTCAGTTGGTTAGGTATTCAAATATATTCTATTCGTTATCAAAAAATTGAATATTTAAAAGGATTTTCTAGTCCATTACCACCATATATTCCATTATTTGTACCAATTAATATTTTAAGTAAATTTTCACCATTACTTTCTTTATCGATTCGTATTTTTGGCAATGCAATTGCAGGATATATATTAATGTGGCTTGTATATTGGGGAACTGGTATGTTAAGTGAGTTGATAATAGGCATTGCAGGATTAAACTTTATAGGAGTTATAATTGCTCCTTTATTACATGCTTATTTTGATGCTTTTGGCGCTTTTATACAAACGACAATATTTACAACATTGACGATGCTATTAATTTCTGTTGAAATACCAGCACCAGTAAATGTTGATATAAATATAAATAAAAAATATAAAATGAAAAAAGGTAAAAAATTAATTGTACAAAAAAATAGTTAATAGGAGGAAAAAATATGTTAACTAATTTAACAAATGTTGTTGTTATGGCTTTAGAAAATGCTGGAACTGCTACTGGTATTGGACTTGCCTGTATTGGCGCAGGTCTTGCCGTTTTAACAGGTTTTGGTTCTGGTATTGGAGAAGGTAATGTTGCAGCTCATGCAATGGATGCAATTGGAAGAAATCCAGAAGCCACTAAAACTATTCGTTCAAATATGATTTTAGGTATTGCTTTGGCCGAAACTACAGGTATTTATGGTTTTGCTATTGCTATTATCATTTTAATTATGGCTTTATTCTAATAAGTTCAAAATAAAGAAAAAAGGAAAGGAGGATATCTATGCGTTTTTTAAACATTATTTTATTAGCTGAAGAAAATGATGCTTTTTCTGATTTAAAAGAAATTGCTAATAAAATTATTCCAGATGATCCTTGGGCCTTTGTAGTGCAACTTTTAGCGACAGCTATTTTAGTTTTTATATTAGCAAAATTTTTAGTTAAACCAGTTAGAAATTATCTTAAATCTCGTCAAGATTATATTCAAGGCAATATAGATGAAGCAAATAATAAAAATACTGAAGCAGATAACAAGTTATCTATGGCCAACAAACAATTAAAAGATGCCAAGACTACTAGTAAAGAAATGATTGAAAATGCTAAAGTTGTTGCCTTAAATGAAAAAGATAAAATATTAAACGAAACTCAACAAGAAGTTACTTTAATGAAAGATAAAGCTCTTAAAGATATAGAAAACGAAAAAATAAAAATGCAAGAACAAATTTCTAATGAAATTATTGATGTTGCACTTCTTGCTGCAAATAAAGTAATTGGTCGTGAAGTAAATAAAGATGATAATACAAAAATTATTGAAGATTTTATTGAGGATCAAAAATAATGGAAAATGTGGCTAAACGATATGCTTTAGCACTTTTAAGTATTGCTAAAGATGAAAACAAAGTTCAAGAATATATAAATCAAATAGAAGAAATTATTAATATTTTCAAAGAAAATGAAGAATTATTAATTTTATTATCTAGTTATGGAATTTCTAATATAGAAAAAAAAGATTGTTTGAAAAAATGTTTTGAAAATAATATCTATGATTATATATTAAATCTTTTCTATGTTTTGATTGACAACAAAAGAATTGAATATTTGTTAGATGTTTGTCAAGAATTTGTAAAAATAGCTTTAGAATCTTTAGCCATAAAAAAAGGCGTTGTTTATTCTACAATTACACTTAATGAAAAACAAATACAAAAATTAGAAAATAAAGTATCTAAAATAATAAATATGAAAGTTATTTTAACTAATGTTATTGATAAAAGTTTAATCGGTGGTTTCAAAATACAAATAGATGATTATGTTATTGAAGATTCATTGAAAAAACGTCTTGAAACTTTAAAAGAAAATTTGTTTATAAAAAAAGAAGGAAGTGACTAGCTAATATGGAAATCAAAGCTAATGAAATTAGTGCTTTAATTAAAGAACAAATAAAAAAATACCATAATAAAGTAGAAATGGTTGACACTGGATTAGTTATGAGTGTTGGTGATGGTGTAGCAGTTGTTTATGGTTTGAAAAATGCTATGTTATCTGAACTTGTTTGTTTTAGCAATGGTACTCTTGGAATGATTTTATCATTAGATGAGAATTCTGTAGGAGTAGTTATTTTTGGTGATGATAGTCAAATAAAAGAAGATGATGAAGTAACAAGATTAAAAAAGATTGTTGAAATTCCAGTAGGTAATGGTTTTTTAGGACGTGTAATTAATCCTTTAGGAGAACCAATTGATGGTTTGGGTCCAATTGTATCACATAAAAGTCGTCCAATAGAAAGAATTGCCCCTGGAGTAATAACACGTAAATCTGTTGATACACCATTACAAACTGGTATTAAAGCTATTGATTCTATTATTCCAATTGGACGTGGTCAAAGAGAACTTATTATTGGTGATAGACAAACTGGCAAGACAGCAATTGCATTAGATACAATAATTAATCAAAAAAATAAAAATGTTAAATGTGTTTATGTTGCTATTGGACAAAAAGCTTCAACAGTGGCTCAGGTCGTAGAAAAACTTCGTGTTCATGGCGCTTTAGATTATACAACAATTGTTTCGGCAACTGCTAGTGAAATGGCACCAATGCAATATATAGCTCCATATGCTGGTGTTACATTAGCAGAAGAGTGGATGGAAAATGGTGAAGATGTTTTGATTGTATATGATGATTTAAGTAAACATGCTGTTGCATATCGTACTCTATCTTTACTTTTAAGAAGATCTCCTGGAAGAGAAGCTTATCCTGGTGATGTTTTCTATTTACATTCAAGATTACTTGAAAGAGCCGCTAAATTATCTAAAGAATATGGTGGCGGTTCCATTACTGCTTTGCCTATTATAGAAACACAAGCTGGCGATATTTCGGCTTATATTCCAACAAATGTAATTTCTATTACAGATGGTCAAATTTTCTTGCAAGCTGATTTATTTGCTTCAGGTCAAAGACCAGCAATTGATACTGGTTTATCAGTATCACGTGTTGGTAGTGCAGCGCAAATAAAAGCTATAAAACAGGTATCGGGAACTATTAAAATTGAACTTGCTAATTATCGTGAATTACAAGCCTTTGCTCAATTTGGCTCAGATCTTGATAAAACAACAAAAGATACTTTAGATCATGGTGCTAAAGTTTATGAACTTTTAAAACAAAAACAATATGATTTGATGGATGTATATGATCAAGTTTTGCAATTATTTACAGCTAAATATCGTTTTATTAAAAAAGTTAAACTTGAAAAAATTATAGAATATGAAAATGAATTGCTAAATTTCATGCATACAAATCATCAAGATATTATTGATAATATTAAACAAAACAAACAAATTCTTCCTGAAATAGAAGAAAAATTAAAAGATATTATTGGCAAATTTACTGACGATTTTGTTGGTGAATAAATTTGAAAGGAATTATCTTTTATGGCAATTGGAATGAATCAAACAAAAAATAGAATACGTTCTATAGCTTCAACAAAAAAAATAACTAAAGCTATGGAACTTGTCGCCACTTCAAAGCTTAAAAAAGCTAAGGATTTAAATTTTCAATTAAATCCTTATAAAAATGGCGTTTTTGAAGTTGTTTCATATTGTGCCAAAAATATAAAAGATAAAGATTATAAATATTTTAAAGAAAATATAAATGAAAAAAGTTTGCATATCATTATTACATCAACTTTAGGGTTATGTGGAGGATACAATATAGCAATTTTTAAATATGTTATGGAAAATATTTCTTTAAATGATGATTTAATAGTATTAGGAAGTAAAGGTATACATTATTTTAAAGAAAAAAAATTTAATGTTATTAAAGAAATTTATGATTTACCTAATTTAAATTTAAAAGAAGTCATTTCTAATAATCTAGCTTTGGAAATTTTAAATAGTTATGATCAAGGAAAATATAAAAATATTAATGTTATATATACAAAATTTGTTAATTCTTTAACATTTGAACCAACAAAAATAACATTATTACCAATAAACAATTTAGTTGATGTTCCAACAATAAATAAAGAATTATTATTGGAGCCTTCACCTAATGAAGTTTTAGATAATCTGATTCCTTTTTATCTAACTACTTCAATTAAATCATTGATTTTTGAATCAATGCTATCTGAACAAGCTTCAAGAAGAACTGCAATGGAAACAGCAACTGATAATGCTAGTGAACTTGAAGAAAAATTAGTACTAGAATTTAATAAAGCACGTCAAGCAGCCATAACACAAGAAATTACAGAAATTTCTGGCGCTGCAAACACATTAAAATAGGAGGTAAGTTTTATGGCAAATATTTTATATGGAACAATATGTCAAGTTCAAGGCCCTGTAGTTGATATAAAATTCAAAGATGAATTGCCATCTCTTAGAACGGCTATAGAAATAGAAAACGATGGCCATAAACTTGTTGTAGAAGTTGCACAACATGTCGGCGATGATACAGTTAGATGTATTTCTATGGGTCCAACAGAAGGGTTAATCCGTGGACTTAAAGCTAAAGCATTAAATGAACCAATAAGTGTACCAGTTGGTCCAAAAACCTTAGGCCGTTTATTTAATATTTTAGGTGAACCTATTGATGGTTTAGGACCTGTTAAAACGGAAATGAAACTTCCTATTCATCGTCTTGCCCCAAGTTATGATAAACAAAATACTAAAGCAGAAATTTTAGAAACTGGAATAAAAGTTATCGATTTACTTTGTCCTTATGCTAAAGGTGGTAAAATTGGTTTATTTGGTGGCGCTGGTGTTGGAAAGACAGTATTAATTCAAGAATTAATAAATAATATTGCTACAGAACATGGAGGCATATCAGTATTTTCAGGTGTCGGAGAAAGAACACGTGAAGGTAATGATTTATACAACGAAATGAAACAATCTGGAGTTATTAATAAAACATGTTTAGTGTTTGGTCAAATGAATGAACCACCAGGAAGTCGTATGAGAGTGGCCTTAACCGGTCTAACAATGGCTGAATATTTCCGTGATTATGAACATCAAGATGTTTTACTTTTTATAGATAATATATTTAGATTTACACAAGCTGGTAGTGAAGTTTCTGCATTACTTGGTAGAATGCCTTCTGCTGTTGGCTATCAACCAACTTTAGCTACAGAAATGGGTCAACTTCAAGAAAGAATTACATCCACTAAAGATGGCTCAATTACATCTGTACAAGCAGTTTATGTTCCAGCTGATGATTTAACTGACCCAGCTCCTGCTACAACATTTACTCATCTTGATGCTAAAACTGTTTTATCTCGTGATATTGCTTCTTTAGGTATTTATCCTGCTGTTTCACCTTTAGAATCATCAAGCAGAATGCTAGATCCTGAAGTTGTTGGTGAAAAACATTATGAAGTTGCTCTTAAAGTTTTACAAATTTTACAAAGATATAAAGAACTTCAAGATATTATAGCTATATTAGGTATGGACGAATTATCGGATGAAGATAAAAAATTAGTAAACCGTGCTAGAAGGATTCGTAATTTCTTATCACAGCCTTTGCATGTTGCTGCACAATTCCAAGATTTGCCAGGCATTTATGTTAAGGTAAATGATACAGTGGATTCTTTTGCAGATATTATTGATGGTAAATATGATGATTATCCTGAACAAGCTTTTTTATATGTTGGCACAGTTGCTGATGTAGTTGAAAAAGCCAAAAAACTACAACAAGATTAATATGAAAATACATTTAAAAATAATTGATTTAGATGGTATTTATCTACAAAGTGATGTTGATTTAATAAATATTGTAACAACATCAGGTGAATTAACCATTTTAGCTAATCATTTACCATTAATTGCTAATATAAAAATATCTCACATGTATACAAAAAATGATGGAATTATAATAAATTATGCTATAGCTGGTGGCGTCTTATTTGTAAGTGAAAGTGAATGTAAAATCATTACCAATGCTATAGAAAATGAAGAAGAAATTGATTTTACAAGAGCTAATGATGCCAAATTAAGAGCAGAAGATAGATTAAAATCTCCTAATGATAATATTGATATTAAAAGAGCAGAAATAGCATTACAAAGAGCTTTAAATAGGTTGTCAATGAAGTGATTTTAGCCATAGATTATTCTTTATTATTAAATATTATTCATTTGTGTTGCTATCTTGTGGCCTTAGTTCCATCAATATTATTAGCTATGTCAATAGATTATCCTAAATTTATCAAAGCACGTTCTAATAAAATTTATTATTTTTGTGCTTTCGTTATTGGCGCTTGTTCTACTTTTTTAGTTGGTGAATTAATTTTTAACATACTAACTATGTTTATATAAAACTATTAAGCCTATCTTATATGGTCATTAATAGTTTTTTTGTATAAGATAACTTTTTTTAGGACAAAATGGTTATGAGGTGAAAAAATAATGAATTCATTTATTTTAAAGGTAGGAAAATGGTTTAAAAAATCAGCATTTGGTATCATAGTTACTTCTGTGGCAATGACTTTTGTTATATGCGTTGGTATTTTAATAAATAATAGAAATTCAAAGCCTGTAGTTAAACCAACAGATAGTGTTCAAACACTAGATTCAAATAATTCAACACCATCATCTTCATCAAGTTCTACAGAAAATATAATCGAGAAAATTAGAGTTCCTTTTACTGTTAATGCCAAAATTGCAAGATATTTCTTTGATTCAAGTGATTCAATTGAAATAAAAAGTCAAGCATTAATAAATTATGATAATAAATTTGTTCCATCATTAGGTGTTGATTATACATATGAAAATGAACAATTTGTTGTTGTTAGTGCTTTTAAAGGAAAAGTCGTTGAAAAAATCAATGATAGTTTATTTGGTTTAACAGTTGTAGTTGAAAATGATGAAGGTTTAAGAGCACATTATAGTGGATTATCTGATGTTAATGTTTATGTTGATGAAACAATTTCACAGGGTCAACAAATAGGTAAATCAGGAGAAAGTACCATAAATGCAGATTTAGGAAATCATTTACATTTTGCAATTGAATTTGAAGACACATACTTAAATCCATTAAAAGCTTATAACAAAACAATATCAGAAGTTATACAATAATTTTGTGATGACTAGATAATAACTAGTCATTTTTTGCTTTTTTGGTGACTTATGTTAAAGAAATAAAATAAATATTTACAAAATTGCATTTTTTCAATATAATATCTATTGAAAGACAAATATATGTATGAAAGGAATAATATTATGAAACAAAATTTATTGAAGATACTATTATTGGCATCGACAGTTAGTACATTACTTGTTGGTTGTAATGATACACCTTCTTCAACATCAGATAGCGTTGATACAAACGCTTCTGCTTCAAGTAACGCACCTATTGAAATTGATGAAGATTTAATTTATGATGCAGAAAAGGATCAAAAAGAAGTAGTAATTGAACTTGACAAGCATATTTATTTAGAAAATGAAAGAATTGATGACGAAATCCATTCTCGTGTTACTAAATTTGATGTATGGTCTAAATCAGTTGAACAATTTAGATCAAAATTGTCTAACTTTGAAGCCACATTAGTTGATAAAAATAAATATGGTGAAAATTATGTCAAAATTGAAGCAGGAGCAACAAATGTAAGATATGTAAAAATTTACTATTACAAAACTGTCGAAGATGCAATTGCAGCAACTACAATTCACATGCCTACTACTGATGAAGAAAAACAAAAATTATTCAATTTGGAAAGGTATATTGAAACTGATAAAAATACTGGAAAAATTTCATTAAGAAAAACTGAATCTTTTGTTGAAGATGGTACAGTTTATGTTGCTGATGCTAATAGACAAAGAATTAGAGGAAACACAGCTCCTAATACATATTTAACAAAGACTAATTGGTCAAAAAAGGATATTGAATATTGGTTTGACCCAGATAAAATGGAAGTAGGACATTATGATTCAACTAAAAAAACACTAGCACATTATGTAGCTAATGAAACAGATTATTATTGTATATCTCCACTACCAGATAATACATTTGAAACTGATCCTATAACTGCAACTTTTGCTTATGAAATCATAGCTGATAAAGATGGAAAAATTTGTTATGCTGCAAAAGTAGATTATAACGTTTCTGATCCAATAACTCCTACATCTAATAGATATTGGTCATATTACAAAGATTATAAGACAAATCCTGCATTTTCATTTAGCGATACTTATGATCCAACTGATACAACAGGAAAACAATTAGAATTCCAAAAAGTATTACCTGAAGGTGGCTTATGGTTATTTGGTGTTAATAATCGTCATGATGCTGCAGATGCACAAATTGATCAAATTTGGAATCAAGTTTCTGGCCAAAATGGTAAACAACTTTATAATGATGCTCAAAATATTAAAAACACTATGGATAATGCAGCAATTGAATCAACATTAATGTCTGCAAGAATTAAAGATTCAGAAAATAAAGGTGTTAGAGTATATCTTCCTGCTAATGCTGGACAATTATATGCTTATTATTATGCTGAAGCAGCTAATAATTATCCTGATTTAGTAGCTGAAGGAGAAAAAGTTCTTGATGGTATTTATAGAGCTAATCTTCCAGAAGTTACAATAGAAGAAGTTTTATATAATTACTACAACGAAAAGAGTAAAGAAGAAATTGCTGAATGGGTTGCTAAGTTTCCAACAACTTCAGAATAATTTATAATCAATGATATAAAAAAGCCCTTCATGGGCTTTTTATAATGCTTTAATTTAATAAAAATATGCCAATATTTAAATATAAAGCTAACATTAACCAAATTAAATATGGTATATTGAAATAAAAATATTTCTTATCTTTTTGACTTAAAAAATAAACAAAAATCCAACTTGTAAAATAAATAAGTACTAAAACTAATAAACCAATTAGATAAAAGCCCATAAAGAAGAAAACAAAGTTCCATATGGTATGCATGAATAATACTATAACATATAAAATATATATTCTTTTATCTTCAAATGTTTTAAATAAGCAATAATAAAAAATCAAATAAATAATACTCCAAGCTATTGGAAATGAAAAACTTGGTGGTGCAAATTTAGGTAAAATAATTTCATCATATTTAACTTTTCCAAAGCTTATAAGTAATCCGCTAATAACAATACATAAAATTAAAGGTAGTAAAATTTTAAGTTGCTTTTTCAAAAGATATCACCAATGATAGAATATGTAAAAAAAATCTAAATTATACTTTATTTTTTTAGATTTTTTATTTTGTTTTTATATAAATCAATGGCTAAAGTTTCTTTTTTAAAGAAAAAAACATATTTTGTAACATCAATAATAACATTATTTATATTCATAAAAGTATATAAAATTGATTTTAAATTTGTGTTTATTTTATTAGTATATGCCAAAAAATAATTTTGTTCATTTAAGCAAATAAGTAAAATTTTAAAATCTAAATTTTCAATATAAATGCCATCACTAGTCTTTTGAAATATTAAGTCATTTATATATAAAACATCTTTTAATGTGTCAGTGGAGATTATATATCTTTTGGCTTTTATTTTAATTGAAGTATTTATAATTTCATTTTCTGGAAGAAAATGACTTGAAAAATTTTCATCATATTTTGCTAACAATTCTTTATTTATATTTTGATAAATTGTATTGTCCATAACTGTTTTGACTCCTTTAATATTATTATTACAAAAATATTTTTTATTAGCAATTTAAAAATATATTTTTAAGGTATATGTGTACTTTGATAATAAAAAGCAAAAAAAGTTCTTGCAATTTTGAGTAAAGAAGATTATACTTTACAAAGTAGTTTGGCAATGATGTGCGAAGTTGCTGAAACACGAATGTTCGTTGTCATTAATCGTGTATTAAGGTTCTCGCACGGAGCAAGTCTAAGCCAAGAATTAGGCGAAAGGAGAAATATAATAATGGCAAAAACAAAAAAAATCAGAATTAGATTAAAAGCTTTTGATCATAAGACACTTGATGCAAGCGTTGCTAAGATCATTGAAGCTGCAAAGAGTACTGGAGCAAATGTTGTTGGACCAGTACCACTTCCAACAGAAAAACAAGTTTATACAGTCTTACGTGCTGTTCATAAGGACAAAGACTCACGTGAACAATTCGAAATCAGAACTCATAAGAGACTTCTTGATATCGTAAATCCAACAGCAAAGACAATGGATGTATTAACAAATCTTGTTTTACCAAGTGGTGTTGATATTGAAATTAAATTATAGTTGTAAGGAGGAACAAAACAAATGAAAGCTATTTTAGGCAGAAAAGTTGGCATGACACAAGTATTTGCAACTGATGGAACTATTCTTCCTGTAACTGTTATTGAAGTATTACCAAATGTGGTTATGCAAAAAAGAAATTTAAAAGATGATGGTTATGAAGCAATTCAACTTGGTTATGAAGATAAGAAAGAAAAGAATGCAACTAAAGCTGAAAAAGGACATGCAGCTAAAGCTAACACAACTCCAAAAGTTTTCTTAAGAGAAGTTAAAGGAGACGAAATGTTAAAATATAATGTTGGCGATCAAGTTACTGTTGATATTTTCAAAGCTGGTGAACTAGTTGATGTTACTGCAAAAACAAAAGGTCATGGTTTTACTGGTGCAGTTAAAAGATGGAATAATGCTATTGGTCCTAGAGCACATGGTTCGGGTTATCATAGAGGAGTTGGTTCATTAGCTACATCAGGTAGATACAACAATACAGTTCGTGGTGGAATGCATATGCCAGGTCATTATGGTTATGAACAAGTTACAACATTAAATCTTACAGTAGTTGCTGTAGATGCAGAAAAAAATGCTCTTTTAATTAAAGGCGCAGTTCCAGGAGCTAAAAAGAGTTTAGTAATGATTCGCTCAGCTGTTAAATTCACTAAGAATGTTCCTGCAGCAAAGACACTTGTTGATTATAGTGCAAAGGCTGAATAAGGAGGTCAAAAAGATGAATTATAACATTGTTAATAAATCAGGTGAAGTTGTTAAAAATATTGAATTAAATGATGCAATCTTTAATGTTGAATATAATTCTCAATGTGTATTTGACGCAATTATGGTTGCAAGAAACAATTCAAGACAAGCAACAGCAAAAACTAAAAAAAGAGATGAAGTAAGAGGCGGCGGTAAAAAGCCTTTTAGACAAAAAGGTACTGGACGTGCAAGACAAGGTAGTTCAAGAGAACCTCAAATGGTTGGTGGTGGAGTTGTATTTGGGCCAACAGGTATCCAAAACTTCAAAATCAAACAAAACAAGAAAGCCGCAAGATTAGCATTAAAATCTGTTTTAACAGAGAAAGCTAATGATAAAAATTTAATTATTGTTGATGAATTTAATTTTGCAGAAGCTAAAACTAAAGAATTTGTTAAAGTTTTAGATGCAGTAAAAGCTGGAAATAAAATTTTATTAGTGGTAGAAGAAAATGATGAGGCAACAATCTTATCTGCAAGAAATCTTCCATATGTAAAAATTGTTTATCCAGAAGGTATCAATGTTTATGATCTTGTAAATGTTGAAACATTGTTAGTAAGTGAAAATACTTTAAAAACAATTGAGGAGGTATTCGCATAATGCCAGCAAAGAAAAAAGAAGAAAAGAAAGCAACACCAGCTGTTGCACCAGACAAGGCACATAAAATAATAGATCGTTATTTTGATATAATACTTAAACCAGTTGTTACAGAAAAATCAATGAAACTTACACAAGAACAAAACAAAATAACAGTAAAAGTAAGTGCTAAAGCTAATAAAAATGAAATTAAAGATGCCTTTGAAGCAATTTTTGCTGTAAAAGTTGCAAAAGTAAATGTTGTTAATGTTAGACCAAAAGCAAAAAGAGTTGGTCGTTATGAAGGAAAAGTTAGTGGTTATAAAAAAGCTATTGTTAAATTAGCTGAAGGCCAAAGCTTAGACCTATATTCAGAAGCAACAGCATCTGAATAATAAAGAATATTATAGGAGGAAAAAAATATGGCTATAAAAACATATAGACCAGTTACGCCAAGTTTGCGTGCAACAACATCATTAGTAAATGATGAAATTACTAAAAGTTCTCCTGAGAAAAGTTTATTAAGTTCAGTTAAAAAACATGGCGGACGTAATAACCAAGGACAAATAACATGTCGTCATAAAGGCGGAGGACACAAACAAAAATATAGAATTATTGATTTCGTTAGAAATAAAGATAATATTCCTGCAAAAGTAGCAGCAATTGAATATGATCCTAATCGTACAGCTAATATTGCTTTATTACATTATGTAGATGGCGAAAAAGCTTATATTATTGCACCAAAAGGTTTACATGTAGGTGATGTTATTGTTTCTGGCGAAAAGACAGATATTAAAGTTGGTAATGCTTTATGTATTAAAAATGTTCCTGATGGTGAATTAGTTCATAATATTGAATTACATCCAGGACGTGGAGGCCAACTTATTAGATCAGCTGGTTCAAGTGCTCAAATTCTAGGTAAAGAAGGAAAATTTGTAACAGTTAGACTTTCATCTGGAGAAGTTCGTAAGATTTTAGGTGAATGTAAAGTTACAATTGGTTCTGTAGGCAATGAAGACCATAACTTAGTTAATTTAGGTAAAGCTGGTAGAAATAGATGGTTAGGTGTTAGACCAACAGTTCGTGGTTCTGTAATGAACCCTAATGATCACCCACATGGTGGTGGTGAAGGTAAATGTCCAGTTGGACGTCCATCTCCAATGACTCCTTGGGGCAAAAAGGCTCTTGGAGTTAAAACTCGTAATAAGAAAAAAGCTTCTAATAAACTAATTGTTAGAAGAAGAAATGCTAAATAGGAGGAATAGTACATGGCACGTAGTGTTAAAAAAGGACCATTTTGTGATAAGCATTTATTAAAAAAGGTTGAAGCCTTAAATGCTTCAGGCAAAAAAGAAGTTATTAAGACATGGTCAAGAAGATCAACAATCTTCCCTTCATTTGTAGAACATACATTTGCTGTTTATAACGGCCGTGAACATTTACCTGTTTACGTTACAGAAGATATGGTTGGTCATAAATTAGGTGAATTTGCACCTACAAGAACTTTCCATGGTCATATTGGTAATAATGCCGAAGATAGAGCAGCAGCTCTAGCTAAAAAATAATAGGGGGACAAATTAATGGAAGCAAAAGCAAAATTAATGGGCGTTAAAATGAGTCCTCAAAAAGTAAAATTAGTTGTTGATTTAGTTCGTGGTAAAAGTGTTAGTGAAGCATGTGACATTTTGGATTTTACAAAGAAATATGCCGCTCCAGTTGTTTCAAAATTAATTAAATCAGCAGCTGCTAATGCAGTTAATAATCGTAAAATGGATGAAGCTTCATTATATATAAAAGAAATTTGGGTTGGCCCTGGTAGAACATTGAAAAGATTTATGCCAAGAGCTAAAGGAAGCGCATCAAGAATTTTAAAAAGAACTAGCCATATTTATGTAGTGGTTAGTGATGAAAGATAGGAGGCAACAACTTATATGGGTCAAAAAGTTAGTCCAGTAAGTATGCGTCTTGGAATCAATAAAGATTTTCAAGCAAACTGGTATGCGGATAAAGACTTCGCTAAATATTTAAATGAAGATATTAAAATTAGAAAATACTTAGAAACTCAACTTAAGGCTGCTTCTTTATCAAAAGTTGAAATCTTAAGAGGAAAAAATTCTGTTAAGTTAAATATTTTTGTACAAAATCCTGGTATGGTTCTTGGCCAAGAAGGCGCTAACCTTGAAATTGTTAAAAAAGGTTTAAAAGCAATTTGTGCAAAAGGTGAAGAAATTAAGTTAAATGTTATTAAAGTTGAAAATCCTGATTTAGATGCTAGAATAGTTGCTTTATCAATCGCTGATGGTCTTGAAAAAAGACAATCATTTAGAACAGTTCAAAAGAAAGCAATCATGAGAGTAATGAAAGCTGGCGCAAAAGGAATTAAAACTTGTGTATCAGGTCGTTTAGGTGGTACTGATATTGCTCGTTCTGAAGGTTATGCAGAAGGTGTTGTACCTCTACATACATTACGTAGTGATATTGATTATGCTTCTACTGAAGCAGCTACAACATATGGCCGTTTAGGTGTAAAAGTTTGGATTTGCCGTGGAGAAATTATCCCTACTAAAAAATCTGAGAAAGGAGAATAAGCCTTATGATGATGCCAAAAAGAACAAAATATAGAAGGCCACATATTGTAAAATATGAAGGTCATTCTAAAGGCGGAACAGAAGTTACATATGGTGAGTTTGGTTTACAAGCTACTGAAGGTGGATGGATTTCTGATAAGCAAATAGAAGCTGCCCGTATTTGTCTTTCAAGATATACAAGACGAGGTGGTCAAGTGTGGATAAAAATATTCCCACAATTATGTCGTACTAAAAGAGCTATAGGTCTTCGTATGGGATCAGGTAAAGGTGCTCCAGATAGTTGGGTTGCAGTTGTTAAAGAAGGAAGAGTAATGTTTGAAATAGGTGGTATTAGTGAAGAAGATGCAAGAAAAGCTTTATCACTTGCTGCATATAAACTTCCAGTAGGCTGCAAAATTGTTGAAAAAAAGAAAGCAGGTGCTGAATAATGACAATTAATGAAATTAGAGATATTCAAACTCCAGATCTTTTAAAGAAAATTGGAGAATTAAAACAAGAATTATTCGCATTGCGTTTTCAACAAGGAACAGGACAATTAAAACAAACTGATTCAGGTAAAATGAGAGATATTAAGAAAACAATTGCTCGTATCTTAACTGTTGTAAAAGAAAGAGAACTTAGCAAATAGGAGGTAGCAACATGGAAAGAAATACAAGAAGAACTTTAAGTGGTATAGTTGTTTCAAATACTAACGATAAGACTATTACAGTTGCAGTATCAACTTCTAAAAAGCATTCTCTTTATAATAAAAATTATACTGTAACAAAAAAATTCAGAGTTCATGATGAAAAAAATGAAGCTCAAGTTGGCGATGAAGTAGTTATTATGGAAACTCGTCCATTATCAGCTACAAAACGTTTTCGCTTAGTATCTATTACTAAAAAAGCTGTAAGCAATAATTAATCGGAGGTATCAGTATGATTCAAAATTTATCAAGATTAGTAGTAGCTGATAATTCTGGTGCTAAAGTTGTAATGGCTTTTAGATTACTAGGTGGCTCTACAAGAAAATCTGCCAATATTGGAGATATTATTATTTGTTCTGTTAAATCTGCAACACCAAATGCCGATATTAAAAAAGGACAAATTGTTAAAGCTGTAATTGTTAGAACAAAGAAGGGCATTACACGTTCGAATGGTTCCCACATCTCTTTTGATGATAATGCAGTAGTTATTATTAATGATGATGGCTCACCTAAAGGAACACGTGTTTTTGGTCCTGTAGCTAGAGAACTTCGTGAAAAAGGAGAAGGATTTATGAAAATCGTTTCTCTTGCTCCAGAAGTATTATAGGAGGATATAAACATGAAAATTAAAAAAGGTGATAAAGTTGTTGTCATTTCAGGTCATGAAAAAGGTAAACAAGGTGTTGTAAAAGAAACTATACCTAGTAAAGACAAGGTAATTGTTGAAGGTGTAAATATGGTTACTAAACATAATAAGCCTTCAAATCAACAAAGTGGAGCAGGTACAATTACACATAAAGAAGCACCAATACATGTTTCAAATGTTGCTATAGCAGATCCAAAAGGAGGAAAACCAGTTAAAGTTGGTTATATTTTTGAGGAAGTTGATGGCAAAAAAGTTAAAGTACGTGTAACAAAAGGAAAAAATGCTTCTGGTGCAAAATTAGATAAAGTAAAAACTAAAGCTAAAAGAAAGGGTAAATAGGAGGAATAAATATGGCAACTAAAAAACAAACAGATTCAACTGCTAAAAATGTAGAAAAAGTAGTTATTCCTGCAAAACATCATGAAAATGATACTTATAAACCAGTATTATTTAAAAAATATAAAGATGAAATTTCCCCAGCTATGTTAGCAAAGTTTAATTATAAATCACCAATGGAAATTCCTCATATTGAAAAAATCGTTATTAATATGGGTGTTGGTGATGCTACACAAAATGCAAAACTTATTGAAGCAGCTGTTGAAGATTTAACTGCAATTTCAGGTCAAAAACCAGTTATAACTAAAGCTAAAAAATCAATTGCTGTATTTAAAGTAAGAGAAGGTCAAGATATCGGCTGTAAAGTAACTCTTCGTGGCAACAGAATGTATGAATTTTTAAGTAAATTAATTAATATAGTTCTTCCACGTGTTAGAGATTTTAGAGGTGTAAGTTCTAAAGCTTTTGATGGTCGTGGAAATTACACATTAGGTATTAAAGAACAATTAATTTTCCCTGAAATTAATTATGATAAAGTAGTTAAGGTTAGAGGAATGGATATTGTAATCGTTACAACAGCTAAAACTGATGCAGAAGGCAAAGAATTATTAAGATTATTCGGTATGCCTTTTGAAAAGTAGGAGGACAATACAATGGCTAAAAAATCAATGATTGCTAAACAACAAAGAACTCCAAAGTTCTCTACAAGAGCATATACAAGATGCGAACGTTGTGGACGTCCTCATTCTGTATTAAGAAAATTCAATTTATGTAGAATTTGCGTTCGTGAACTTGCTTATAAGGGTCAAATCCCTGGAATGAAAAAAGCAAGTTGGTAATTTTAAAGGAGGATTAAAACTATATGTCAATGATGGATCCAATTGCTGATATGTTAACTCGTATCCGCAATGCCAACCAATTAAAATATAAGACAGTATCAATGCCTGCTTCAAAAATTAAGCAAACAATTGCTACTGTTATGTTAAATGAAGGCTATATTTCAGACTTAAAAGTTGAAGGCGATGTCAAAAAAGTTTTAACCATCACTTTAAAATATGCTGAAGATGGCGAAAGAGTAATTTCAGGTTTAAAGAGAATTTCAAAACCATCTTTGAGAATTCAAGTAAAAGCTGAAGATTTACCACGAGTATTAAATGGCTTAGGTATTGCTATTATTTCTACTTCTCAAGGAATTATGACTGATAAAGAAGCACGTGCTAAAAATATTGGTGGCGAAGTGCTTGCATATGTTTGGTAGGAGGTAATTATATGTCACGTATTGGAAATAAACATATTACTATTCCTGCTGGAGTTAATGTTACTATTAATGGTTCAACTATTACAGTTAAAGGACCAAAAGGTGAATTAACAAAAAAATTTGAAGATTGTATTGAAATGAATCTTGATGGTGAAACTTTAACATTTAAACCATTAAATGAATTAAAGCACACACATCAAATGCATGGTACAACAAGAGCTATAGTTGCTAATATGGTTAAAGGTGTTAGCGAAGGCTTTGAAAAGATTTTAAATATAACTGGTACAGGTTATAAAGCCGAGCTTAAAAATGGAAGTGTTGTAATGTCACTTGGATATTCACATACTATTACAATGGTTCCACCAGCTGGAATTACTTATAGTGTTCCAAAAATTGATGAAGTTCATGTAACTGGTATCGATAAAGAATTAGTTGGCCAATGTGCTGCTGAAATTCGTGAATTAAGAAAACCAGAACCATATCATGGCAAAGGTGTTCATTATTCAGATGAAAAGATTAGACGTAAGGAGATTAAGAAAGCTGCTAAATAGTAAGCTTTAGAAAGGAAAAGTGAAATTATGATTAATAAAACAAATAAAAGTGTAAATAGAATTAAACGTCATCGTCGAATTCGTAAACAAATTTCAGGAACTCCAGAATGTCCTCGTCTATCAGTATTTCGTTCTAATAAGAACATTGCTGTTCAAGTAATTGATGATGTTCATGGTAAAACATTAGTAGCTTCATCTACAGAACAACTTCATGTTGTTAATGGTGGAAATATCGAAGGCTCAAAACTTGTTGGTGCTGATATTGCTAAAAAATGTTTAGCAGCTGGCATTGAAAAAGTTGTCTTTGATAGAGGTGGCTATATTTATACAGGCCGTATTGCTGCTTTAGCTGCTGCAGCTAGAGAAAACGGCTTAAAATTCTAGGAGGAAAATTATAATGGCAGAAGAAGAAAAAGTAGTTTCTGAAACTAAAGAAGTTAAAAATGATGTTAAAACTGATGCAAGAAATGATAATCCTCGTGGAAATAGAAAAAATTTCAATAAAAATAATCGACGTCCATTAAGAGAAAAGAAAGTTGATGAAATTGAAGATAGAACAGTTTCAGTTAACAAAGTATGTAAAACAGTTAAAGGTGGTCGTAAATTAAGATTTGCTTCTTTAATTGTTGCTGGTGATCGTAAAGGTCATGTTGGTATGGGCACTGGAAAAGCAAAAGAAGTACCAGATGGTATGAAAAAAGCTTCAGAAAGAGCTCGTAAAAAACAATATACTGTTCCAATGGTTAAAGGAAATACCATTCCTCATGCTGTTATAGGTAAGCATGGCGCTTGTAAAGTATTTTTAAGACCTGCTCCTGAAGGTACTGGAATTGTTGCTGGAGGTCCAGTTCGTGCTGTCCTTGAACTTGCTGGAATTCGTAATATCTATTCAAAAGTTTATGGCTCTCGTACTTCAGTAAATATGGTAAGAGCAACTATAAATGCTATAGAAAATTTAAAAACAGTTGAACACGTTGCTGCACTTCGTGGTAAATCTGTTAACGAAATCAAACATTAATCATTAAGGAGGGCTTAAATATGAAACTTAATGAATTAACATACACATCTGGTTCTCGTAGAAAAGAACTACGTGTAGGGAGAGGAATGGGCTCAAAAGGTAAACAATGTGGCCGAGGCATGAATGGTCAAACAAAGCATAATGGTGCTGGACCACATCCAGGATTTGAAGGTGGTCAATTACCATTATATAGAGCTATTCCAAAATTTGGCTTTAGCAATCGTAATAGAAAAGAATATGCTATTGTTAATGTCAAAGATTTAGAAGATAAATTTGAAAATGGATCAGTTGTTAGTCCAGAAGATTTAATTAATGCTAATATCATCAAGAAAACTTTAGCAGGTATTAAAGTTTTAGGTGGTGCTAAAATGACTAAAAAGCTTACTGTTCGCGCTTCAAAATTCTCGTCTTCAGCTAAAAGTGCAATTGAAGAAGCAGGAGGCACTGTTGAGGTGATTGACTAATGTTTAATCGTTTCGTTGATGCTTTCAAAAGCAAGGACGTTCGCGGAAGAATATTCTTCACATTGTCAATTTTACTTATTTATGTTTTAGGTCTTATGATTGCTGTTCCAGGTGTTGTTGCTAATAATATCAATGATGCTTTGGAACATAATGATATCTTAGGTATAATGAATATGTTATCAGGAGGTGCACTTGATTCATTCTCAATCTTTGCATTAGGTGTATCACCATACATTACTGCTTCAATTATTGTTCAATTGTTGCAAATGGGAGTTTTACCAAAATTGCAAGAACTTGCCGAACAAGGGGAAGCAGGAAGAAGAAAAATTAATGATATTACTCGTTATTTAGGTTTATTACTTGGTGCTGTGCAAGCTTATGGTATGATTGTCACTTTGGATAATCGAGGGGATTTTGACTTTTCAGGAATTTTCCCTAGTTTACCAAAATGGGTTGCTTATGTTTATGTAATTGCTGTTATGCTTGCTGGTACAATGTTTGTAATGTGGCTTTCAGACCAAATTACACAAAAAGGTATCGGTAATGGTGTATCAATGATTATCTTCGCTGGTATTGTTAAAGAAATTCCTGCATCATATTCACAAGTTTGGTCTATTTTAGTTCAAGGCCAAGGTGCTGAATTCTTTAATGGATTATTATTATTCATTGCCTATGTTTTATATACATGTTTCATTATATTATTTGTTATTTTCTTTGAATTATCGGAAAGAAAAATACCTATTCAACAATCAAAAGCATCTATTTCTCAACAAACAAAAATGAATTATTTGCCAATTAAGGTTAATCCAGGTGGCGTAATTCCAGTAATTTTTGCTCAAGCTGTTTTATCAGCTCCAGTAACAATTTTAGGTTTTATTGATGCCAATTCGGATGCATATAAGAATGTTAGTGATTTCTTTACTATTTCTAAATTATTCCATGGTTGGCCAGTTGCATTAATTATTTATATTTTATTAATTATATTATTCTCATTTATGTATGCACATATTCAAATTGATTGTGAAAAGATATCTGAGAATTTAACAAAACAAGGTTCTTATATTCCTGGAATTCGTTCAGGTACTGAGACAAGACAATATTTATCTAGTATTTTAAATCGTGTAACTTTTACAGGAGCTATTGCATTAGCCTTTGTGGCAGCAATGCCTTATATTTTACCAATGATATTTGTTAAATTAGCAGGAACATCATTTGGTGGAACTGGATTAATTATTGTTGTTGGCGTTGCTCTTGAAACTTGTTCACAAATTGATGGTTATGTTGCAGAACGTAACTATAAAACATTTAATTTTGACTTATAGGAAGGAATTAATAAATGAATATAATTCTATTTGGTGCTCCAGGTGTTGGTAAGGGTACACAAGCGGAAAAACTAGTTAAAAAGTATCATATTGTTCACATTTCAACTGGTGAAATGTTTCGTGATGCTATTAAAGGAAATACTCCTTTAGGGCAACTTGCTAATTCCTATATTTCTAAAGGGCATTTAGTTCCTGATGAAGTCACAATATCACTTGTAAAAGAAAGAATTTCACAAAGTGATTGTCAAAAAGGATTTATTCTAGATGGTTTCCCACGCACTTTGCAACAAGCAGAGTGCTTGGGAAAGATATGTTTAGAATTAAATATTAAAATTGATTATGTCATCGATATCGAAGTTTTAGAAGATGAATTAATCACAAGACTTTCTGGTAGAAGAATATGTAAGAATTGTGGTAGTTCATATCATGTGGTCTTTAACAAGCCAAAAGTTAATGATGTTTGTGATAATTGTCAAGGGCCATTAATAACTCGAGATGATGATAATAAAGAAAGCGTTATTGTTCGTTTGAATACTTATAAAAAACAAACTGAACCATTAATTAAATATTATATGGATCAAGGTATATTATTAAGAATTAACGGACAACAAGCAATTGACGATGTTTTTAAAGAAATCGTCAACAAAATTGGAGAATAATACCATGATTAATATTCGAACACCTCAAGAAGTAAAACTTCTAAGAGAAGCTGGACGAGTAGTTGCTAAAACTCATCAATATTTGCAACAATTTATTAAACCTGGTATTACTACTAAAGAATTAGACAAATTGGCTGAAAAATTTATTCTATCATGCCATGCAACTCCAAGTTTTAAGGGACTATATGGATTTAAAGGATCTATATGTACATCAATTAATGATATGGTTATTCATGGAATTCCAAGTAGTCATGAAAAATTAAAAGATGGTGATATTATTTCACTTGATATTGGAGCTTGCTTAAATGGCTATCATGGTGATAGTGCTTGGACTTACAAAGTAGGAAATGTTTCTAAAGAAGCAGAATTTTTAATGAAAGTAACTCATGATGCTTTATTTGAAGGGTTAAAACAAGCAAAACCTGGTAATAGAGTAGGTGATATTTCAGCAGCTATTGAACATTATGTGGCCGCAAATGGATGTACAAGTCCTTATGATTATACAGGACATGGTGTAGGTACTAGTGTACATGAAGATCCATTAGTTCCAAATTATGGAAGAGCTGGTCACGGTCCAAAATTACAAGTTGGAATGGTCATAGCTGTAGAACCTATGGTTCATCTTGGCAAAGCAGAAGTTTATGTTTTAGATGATGAATGGGGCGTTAAAACCTTAGATCATAGTTTAGCAGCCCATTATGAACATACAATTGCTATAACTAATGATGGGTATGAAATTATGACAACATTATAGGAGGAAAATACAATTTGGCTAAACAAGATGTTATAGAGGTAGAGGCAGTCATTGTAGAAGCATTGCCAAATGCAATGTTTAAAGCAAAATTAATAGATAATGACATGGTAGTCCTTGCCCACGTTTCTGGTAAAATCCGTATGAATTACATTCGCATTTTACCTGGTGATAAGGTTACCTTAGAACTATCTCCGTATGATTTAACACGTGGGCGTATTACATTTAGACACAAGTAATACACTAAAATATTTTTAAACCAAGGAGGGCATAAATTATGAAGGTAAGACCTTCTGTTAAACCAATTTGCAATAAATGCAAAATTATTCGTCGTAAGGGCCGCTTGATGGTTATTTGTGAAAATCCAAAACACAAACAAAGACAAGGCTAATTTATAGGAGGATTAAAAACAAATGGCTCGTATCGCAGGAGTAGATATTCCTAATGAAAAAAGAGTTGTAATCTCTTTAACTTACATATTTGGTATTGGACGTAGTAGAGCATCTAAAATTTTACGTGATGCAAATATTAGTGAAGATATTAGAGTAAAAGATTTAACTGAACAACAACTTTCTGCTATTCGTAATGGCGTTTCATATTATAAAGTTGAAGGCGATTTACATCGTGAAATTAATATGAATATTAAAAGATTAATGGAAATGGGTTGTTATCGTGGCCTTCGCCACAAAAAAGGACTTCCAGTTCGTGGTCAAAGAACAAAGACAAATGCTAGAACTCGTAAAGGTCCTGCAAAAACTATTGCCAATAAGAAAATGGCAACTAAAGGATAAGGAGGAAAATAAACTATGGCACAAAAGACTGTACGTAAAACTCGTAAAAAAGAGAGAAGAAATGTTGCTCGTGGTGTTGCTCATATCCATTCTACATTTAATAATACAATTGTTACAATTGCTGATGAATCAGGAAATGTTATTGCATGGTCAAGTGCAGGTGCATTAGGTTTTAAAGGTTCAAAGAAATCAACACCTTTTGCAGCTCAAATGGCTGGTGAAGCAGCAGCAAAAGTTGCTGTTATGCAAGGTATGAAATTTATTAGCGTTGATGTTAAAGGACCAGGTCCAGGACGTGAAGCTGCTGTTCGTTCATTGCAAACTGCAGGACTTGAAATTAATGCAATTTCAGATGTAACTCCAATTCCACATAATGGCTGTCGTCCTCCAAAACGTCCAAGAGGTTAAGCAGTATAAGTTTAAATCAAAGACATTTATTATTTAGGAGGGACAATAACACAAATGGAAAAATTCAAAAAACCAGAATTTAAAATTGATGATATTAATATTGAAGAAAATCATGCTAGATTTTCAATTGAACCACTTGAAAGAGGATTTGGTACTACTTTAGGAAATGCAATTCGTAGAGTACTATTATCATCTTTACCTGGAACTGCTATGTATGCTGTTGAAATTGATGGTGTTCGCCATGAATTTTCAGCTATTAGTGGAGTAAGAGAAGATGTAACATCATTGATTCTTAACTTAAAACAAGTTAATTATGTTTCAGAAAGTTATGCATCTGATTTAGATGGAGAAATCAAATTACATGTTGTTGGACCATGTGAAGTTACTGCTAAAGACTTTATTTGTCCAAGTGGTATTAGAGTTTTAAATCCAGATGAACATATTTGTGATGTGGCTGAAGGCGGTGTATTAAATGCAACAATTTATGTTAAAACAGGTCGAGGCTATGTTTTAGCAGAAAAAAATAAATCAGCAAAACAACCTTTTGGTACAATTCCAACAGATTCAAATTATACACCAATTAAAACAGTTGGCTATGAAGTAATTCCAACTCGTGTAGGTCATGATAACAATTATGATAAATTAATTCTTGATGTAACTACAAATGGCGCTTTTACACCACAACAAGCAGTTGCAATTGCTTCAAGAATTCTAATTGATCATTTAGAATTATTCGCTCAAATTGAAACATTAGCTCCAATTCCTAGTATTATGGATGAGGTTGTTGAAGAAGAAACTGATAAATTCCAAGAAATGTCAATTGAAGAATTAGATTTATCTGTTCGTTCTTATAATTGTTTAAAGAGAGCTAATATTTTAACAGTTAATGAATTAACTTTAAAAACTGAAGATGATATGATGAAAGTTCGTAACTTGGGTAAAAAATCACTTAAGGAAGTTCGTGAGAAATTAAAAACTTTAGGATTATCATTTAAAAATGCTGAATAATAAAGAAAGAGGTAGAAAATTATGGCTCGTAAAAAAATTCGTGGCAAAGCTGGTGTAAAATTTAAATCGCCATATACAAGTGAAAAACGTGATTCTCAATTACGTACTCTTGTAACTCATCTTATCATTCATGAAGAAATTAAAGTAACTGATACTATGGCAAAAAGTGTAGTATCTCTTGCTTCAAAAATGGTTACTTTTGCTAAAAAAGGAGATTTACATGCTCGTAGATTAGCCGCAAGAGTTGTTAGACCAATGATGGCAGATAGTGATAAGACTGCTTTACAAAAATTATTTGATGATTTAGGCCCTAGATATGCTTCTAGAAATGGCGGCTATGTTAGAGTTTTAAAATTAGGTAATAGACGTGGAGATAATGCTCCAATTGTTGTTTGCCAATTAGTTAAATAATTAAATTATTTTAAGGACTCAGGAATTAAACTGAGCCTTTTCTTTAATAAATAAGTCATTTGTGCTATAATAAAACACGAAAAAAGGAGGATTTAAAGTTGCAAAATATTATAGAATTTAAAAATGTTACTTTTAAATATGATGATAATTCTCCTTTATTAGAAAATTTATCTTTTAATATAAAAAAAGGAACTTATAGTGTTTTACTTGGACATAATGGCTCAGGAAAATCAACTATAGCAAAATTAATAATTGGTTTATTGCCATTAAAAAATGGTCAAATTTTTGTTAATGATTTGCAATTAAATGAAGAAAACATTGATAAGATAAGAAATAATGTTGCTATTGTATTTCAAAATCCAGATAATCAATTTATTGGTTCAACTGTTGAAGATGATATAGCATTTGGTTTAGAAAATAGGTGTGTTGAACAAGAAAAAATGCCAGAAATAATTACTAAATTTGCAACTTTAGTTTCAATGGAAAATTTTTTAAAGGCTGAACCTAGTGCTTTATCTGGAGGTCAAAAACAAAGAGTTGCTATAGCTGGTGCTTTAGCATTAAATCCTGATTTATTAATTTTAGATGAAGCTACTAGCATGTTAGACCCAAAAGGTAAAAAAGAAATAAATGAAGTTATCTCTATTTTAAGAAAAAACAATCCAAATATGAGTATTTTATCTATCACTCATCATATGGATGAAGCAATAATTGCTGATGAAATTTTAGTATTAAATAAAGGACAAATTGTTAAGGTTGGAACGCCAAAAGATATATTATTTGATCAAAAATTATTAGAAGAAAATAATCTTTTACCACCTTTTGTTGTAAATGTTAGAAAACAAATGTTAGATAATGGTCTTGACATCCCATTATGTTTTAGTATTGAGGAATTGGTTGATAAATTATGAATATAGAAACAAAAAATTTATCATATAGTTATGATACTAGTAAAAAGAAAACAAATTTTGCTTTAAAAGATGTCAATGTTAAAATAGATAATCAAGAATTTTTGGCAATTATTGGTCCAACAGGAAGTGGCAAATCAACCTTTATTCAAAATCTAAACGCTCTTTTGTTACCAACAATTGGTGAAGTTGTAGTAGATGAATATATTATCAAAAACAAAATTAAAATAAAAAACATTAAGCAACTTCGTAAAAAAATAGGAATTGTTTTTCAATTTCCAGAATACCAATTATTTGAAGAAACAGTAGAAAAAGATATTTTATTTGGCCCAAAAAATTTTAATTTAGTTAATAAAAATAATGATTTAAAAGAAATGGCCACTAAAGTATTAGATATTGTCGGTTTAAATGCAAGCTATTTAAACAAAGCTCCATTTGAATTGTCGGGCGGAGAAAAAAGAAAAGTAGCAATTGCCGGCATTTTAGCATTTGAACCTGATGTTTTGATAGTTGATGAACCAACAGCTGGTCTTGATCCTATTGCCGCAAATAATATGATGAATTTATTTTACAAATTGCACAATTTAGGGAAAACAATAATTTTAGTAACTCATCAAATGGAACATGTTTTAGAATATGCAAATAGAGTAATTGTTTTTAATGATGGAACATTATCATATGATGGTAAACCTTGGGATTTATTTTCTAATTTAGAATTAGTTAAAAAATTAAATATAGATGTTCCTAATATTATTAAATTATATAATTTAACATGTAAAAAATATCCTAAATTAGCAAATTATAAAGTTACAAATATTACTGAATTTATCAAATATTATAAGGAAGTGATGGCACTATGACACTTGGAAAATATGTAAATGCCAACACTTTTCTTCATCGACTAGATCCAAGAAATAAATTTATTTTATTATTTGTATTTATGGTTTTAATATTTCTTATTAATCCATCAAGAAATAATTTTATGGTTTTTGGATGGATGAGTTATTTATTAATAACAGTCTTTTTAATTGTTTTATATAAAATAGCTAAATTGAAATTATCTTTAATTTTTAAATCTTTAAAACCCATGTGGATGATGATGTTTTTTTTACTAATTATTAATATTTTTATTAATAAAGAAGGTACTTTGTTATTTGAATGGTGGATCTTTAAAATTCATTTAGGTGCTATTTTACAAACATTAAAGATATTTATCCGATTAGCTTTATTAATAATGTTATCAACATTATTTACTGCAACAACAAAACCATTAGATATCACTATTGCTATTGATGATTTATTTGGATGGTTAAAAATTTTTAAAATAAATGTT
Source organism: uncultured Bacilli bacterium (assembly GCA_947626825.1). Classification (GTDB taxonomy): domain Bacteria; phylum Bacillota_I; class Bacilli_A; order RFN20; family CAG-631; genus CAKPXW01. The sequence continues at coordinate 52,273 of CANQTM010000005.1, forward strand.
CACATTTTTTCAATGACAGTTTCTATTGCTTTGCGTTTTATTCCAACTATTTTAGATGAAACATATAGAATTATGAAAGCCCAATCATCTAGAGGTGTAGATTTTAAATATGGAAAATTTAAAGAAAAAATTGTTGCAATTATTTCATTAATTATTCCATTATTTATGAGTGCTTTGACAAGAAGTGATGAACTTGCTAATGCAATGGAAGCTAGAAATTATAATCCTTTAGCAAAAAGAACTAGATTTCATAAATTGAATTGGCATTTTTCTGATACTTTTACTTTATTATTTTCAATTTTATTACTTGCATTAGAAATCACTTCTATAATTTTAATTAAGCAAAATGTTATTAGTTATGTTTTAAGTGATTTGTGGTGGCAAAATCTTTGGAATGATATGATTAATTGGTTTAAAGGATGGACAATTTTATGAAATATAAATGCATTCTTAGTTATGATGGGTATTCATATAATGGTTATCAAAAACAAAAACATGATAAAAATACCATACAAGAAGTAGTAGAAAATGCGTTGTCTAGGTTATTTAAAGAAAAAATAGATATTTTTGCTAGTGGTAGAACAGATAAAAAAGTTCATGCCTTAGGACAAGTTTTTCATTTTGAAAGTAAAAATCTTATTCCTCTTAATAATTTGAAAAAAGCTATTAATGAATTATTACCAAATGACATTAGCATAAAAAAGGTTAATTTTGCGAAAGATAATTTTCATGCAAGATATAGTGTTAAAAAGAAAATTTATGTTTATAAAATCAAATATGGAAAAGAAAAAAATGTTTTTGATAATCGTTATTATGCTTATGTTAATAAAAATTTAAATTTAAAATTATTAGAAGAAAATAGTCAATTGTTTGTTGGTGAACATGATTTTAAAAATTTTACAACTAATAAAAAAGATGAAGTTGTTTCATTTATAAAAACTATTTATTATGTTAAAGTAAAGATGACAAAAAATAAAATCACAATTGAATTTTGTGGCTCTGGTTTCTTAAGGTATCAAGTTAGAATGATGGTTGGCGCTTTATTTGCCATTGCAAGTGGTCAAGAAAATAAAGAATTTATAAATCATCTTCTTGAAAATAATGTTGACAATAGATGTTCATATAAAGCTAAACCTGAAGGTTTATATTTAAAAAAAGTTATTTATTAGGGGTAAGTGATAAATTATGAATTATAAATATTTCTTTTTTGATTTTGATGGTATGTTATGTGATTCATATGATCATATAACAACGGCCTTTGTTAATACTATCAAACAAGTACGTAATATAAATATTAATTATCAAGAAGCTTATGATTTATTTAAAATAAATTTTGAAGAAGTTTTTAAATATTATAAAGTCTTAGATTATGAAGAAAAAATTTTTAATAGTTATTATCAAGATATAAATTATTATCCAAAAGCACAATTATATTTACCTATTAAAAATCTTTTAAAAAATATTATTGCTAGTGGTGGAAAAAATTTTATATATACTAATAGAGGAACTACTCTTTATGAATATTTAAAAGAATTTCAAATTTCTGATTTATTTACAGACATAATTATTAATGCTAACAAACCAGATCCTAAAATTTTATTAGATATGATTGATAAACATCATTTAAATAAAGAAGAATGTGTTGTTGTAGGAGATCGTTTTTTAGATGTTGAAGGAGCCTATAATGCTAAAATTGCTGGCATTTTATATGATGAAGAATCAAAAATATTTTTTCATCATGCCACATATGTTATAAAAAAGATTAATCAATTATATAATTTTATTGATATGCCATATAAAATAAAAAATAATTATCATACTCATACAACTAGATGCAATCATGCTATAGGTAGTGATGAAGAATATGTTATTGAAGCTATAAAGACAGGATATCAAACATTAGGATTTAGTGATCATTTAATGATTCCAAATATTAATTTAAATTATGAATATTTTGATTCAATAGCTTTGCTTAAAGAAAAATATAGAAATCAAATTGATATTAAAATTGCTTTGGAAGTAGAATATTATCCTTATTATATACCATTTTATCAAAAACTAATTGCTGAACATAAAGTTGATTATTTAATTTTTGGCAATCATGGAACAATGGCTGAAAATGAAACGACACGTCCAGAAAAAATATGTTTTATTAATGAATTTAATGATGATTATTATTTAGATCTTTATTTTGATTGTCTTTCTAAAGCTGTAAATACTCATTTATTTAAATATATTGCTCACCCTGATTGTTTTTTAAAAGGTTATGGTAAATGGAATGAAAAAGCTATTGCTTTAACTCATAAAATAGCAAAATTGTTACAAGACAATCATTTATATGCTGAATTATCAGGTTCAGGATATCGTAGTCGTAAAAAAGTATTTTATAATGGAGAATATTATCCACCATATCCTTTTAAAGAATTCTTTAAAATATTGAAAGAATATGATATAAAATTTGTTTTAGGTTGTGATGCTCATGCTCCAGAACAATTACATGATGAAGCAGTAGAATATATTTGTAGTTTAGCTAAGGAATTAAATTTAGATGTAGTATATGAATTAAAAGATTTATAGGAGGATATCTGTTATATGGATAAAATAATGCTTGATCGATTAGAAACAATTCATGCTAGATATGAACAAATTCAAAATGATTTACAAAATGATGAAATTATTTCAAATTTAAAAAAATATACTGAACTATCTAAAGAAGCACGCCAACTTGAAGAGGTTAATAAAACATTTTTAGAATATAAAAATACACAAAAAAATTTAGAAGAAGCTAAAGAATTATTAAATGAAGATGATCCAGAGATGGTTTTAATGGCTAAAAACGAAATAGAAGAAGCTAATAAATTAATATCTGAATTAGAAGAAAAATTAAAAATATTACTTTTACCTAAAGATCCTAATGATGAAAAAAATGTTATTATGGAAATTCGTGGTGCAGCAGGTGGCGATGAAGGAAATATTTTTGCTGGCGATTTGTTTAGAATGTATTCACGTTATGCTGAACAATGTGGTTATAAGATTGAAATTAATGATTCAAATGAAACTGAATTTGGTGGATATTCTTTAATTTCATTTATGATTATAGGTGAAGGAGCCTATTCTAAATTTAAATATGAATCTGGAGCTCATAGAGTTCAAAGAGTTCCAAAAACAGAAGCACAAGGAAGAATTCATACCTCAACAGCTACAGTTTTAGTTATGCCTGAAGTTGATTTAAGCAATACGGAAATGAAAATGGAAGATGTTACTATTGAAGTATATCGTTCAAGTGGGGCAGGAGGCCAACATATTAATAAAACTGAATCTGCTGTTCGTTGTATTCATAATCCAACAGGTATAGTTGTCGCTTGTCAAGATGGAAGAAGTCAACATGCTAATAAAGAAAAAGCTTTGCAAATTTTAGCAGCAAAAGTTCATGACTATTATGTTTCTGAAGTTGAAGAAAAATATGGTCAAGAAAGAAAACTTAAAATTGGTTCAGGAGAACGTAGTGAAAAAATAAGAACATATAACTATCCACAAAATAGAGTAACTGATCATAGAATAGGTTTTACAATTCAGAAACTTGATCGTGTCATAGAAGGTGATCTTCAAGAAATTATTGATGCCTTAATCAATGAAGAACAAAAAGAAAAATTAGAGGCTGAAATGTAATGACAACTTATGCAAAGTTAGTTAAAAATTTAGAAAAAAAAGTTAAAGAAGCCAATAAAGAAATAAATGTTGTTAAATGGCTTTTTTATAATAGTGACTTTTTTTGTGGTTATCAAAATCTAAATACAGAAGCATCACTTGAAGATATAAATAAATTAGAAATTATGGTAAATCATTATCTTTATGATAATATGCCTCCTCAATATATTTTAAATAAGGCTTTTTTCTTTAACTATACTTTTTATGTCGATGATGGATGTTTTATTCCACGTTATGAAACAGAACAATTAGTTGAAGAAACATTGTATCGAATTGATGATAGATTTTTAAATAAAAATATTGATATTGCTGATGTATGTTGTGGTTGTGGTGCTATTGGCATTACTTTAAAAAAAGAAGTTCTAAATTCTAATGTATTTATGTGTGACATTTCAAATTCAGCAATTGAAATTACTAAGAAAAACGCTTTAAATTTAAATGCTGATGTCGAAGTCGTTCAAGGTGATTTTATTCAACCAATTTTACAAAATTCTAAACAATTTGATGTAATTGTTTGTAACCCTCCATATATTAAAAATTCGGAAAAATTGGAATCTATTGTGGTTGATAATGAACCTAATATTGCTTTATTTGGAGGAATTGATGGATTAGATTTTTATCGTATAATCTTCAAAAATTTTGATAAAATAATAAAAAGCCATGGCTTTATGGCTTTTGAATTTGGTTATGATCAAAGAAAATTATTAGAAAAATTAATTAATGAAAGTTTACCTTATAAATATGAATTCTTAAAAGATTATAATAATCTTGATAGAATGTTATTTATATATAAAGATTAATAATTTCTTTTGTTATTGTTTTTTCGATTTTCAATGACTTGATCTTGTGATGCTTTTGATAACATGAATTGACCAATTGATTCAAAAAAGTTACCTAATGAATTTACTTGATCTATTGTTAAATTTTGACTTATAACAAATCCAATAATTGAAGATAAAATGGCAAATTCATTGCCATTAAAGGAAAAAAGATAGTCTGAAAGACTTTTATAATCATTATTAACAAATTGATTCATTGAATCATTCAAAGTAATCTTCCTTTATTAAAACAAAAATGGTATAATAAAAAAAACAAAAAAAGGTGAACACAAATGGAATTAGAAAATAAAAAATATTTTGAATTGAATAGTGAAGAAAGAAAACAAAGAAACAAAGAAAATTGGCAAAAAGCCAAACCTATAGTAAAAAGAGTTGTTATTACAACATTTTGTGTAGCAATTTGTTTGATTATGGTTATAGGCTTACTATATAATATATTTAGAGATAAAAATCAAAATAATAGTGAATCAACTCATAATCATGAAGCTATAGTTTTAGATATTAATTAAGCAGTCTAACTGCTTTTTTTAATGACTTTATCAATGATTCCATATTCAAGTGCTTCATTGGCATCCATAAAATAATCTCGTTCAGTATCTTCTTTAATTTTGTTATAAGGTTGATTTGTATTAAAAGATAAAATGTGATTTAATTTTTCTTTTAATTTTAATATTCTTTTGGCGGCTATATCTATATCACTTGCTACACCACTAACGCCACCGCTAGGTTGGTGAATCATTATTTCTGAATTTTCTAAGGCAAAACGTTTACCTTTTGTACCACCTGCTAGCAAAAATGCTCCCATAGAAGCTGCAAGACCAACGCAAATAGTTACTACATCACAATTAATATATTTCATAGTATCATAAATTGCCATTCCACTAGTTATAGAACCACCGACACTATTAATATATAATTGAATGTCTTTTCCTGGTTCTTTACTTGATAAATATAATAATTGGGCAATTGTATTTGAAGCAACAATATCATCTATTTCGCCGGTCAACATAATAATTCTTTCTTTTAATAATAATGAATAAACATCATAATGTCTTTCGCCATCATGACTAACTTCAATAACTGTTGGTATATAATTCATAATTTTAAGTATAATTAAAAATTAATTATACAGTCCTCCTAAAGTAAAGTATGCCCAAGTATAAATTTTTATACATTTTTTATAAGTTGTATTTTACTAACCTAAAGAATGTAATAAAAATTACATTTTTATTATTTTTTTGAAAAGGCATTTAAAAAGAATAAAAAATATTGCAACTTATTGGCCTCTATTTTATAATATGATTGTAAGTGTGGGGTTTTATAACCACAAAGAGGAGATTATATAATTATGAGTAAAATGACTGTTACAGATTTAAAGGAATTAAAAGGCAAAGTCGTTTTTGTTCGTGTTGATTTTAATGTGCCATTAAAAAATGGTGAAATTACAGACGACAATAGAATAGTAGCTGCTTTACCTACAATTGATCATTTAAGAAAACAAGGAGCAAGAGTTGTTTTGTTTTCACATTTAGGAAAAGTTGATCACAAAGATCCCGAGAAATGTGCAGCCGATAAAGCTAAAAATGATATGAAGTTTGTTGTAGGCCGTTTATCTGAATTATTACACGATGAAGTTGTTTATGTTAATGAAACTCGTGGTGAAGTTTTAAATAATGCAGTGAAAAATTTAAAAGATGGTCAAGTTTTATTGATGCAAAATACTCGTTATGAAAAAGGTGAAAGCAAAAATGATCCAGAGTTGTCTGCTTATTGGGCTTCACTTGCTGACGCTTTTGTAATGGATGCTTTTGGCAGTGCACATAGAGCTCATTCATCAACTTATGGAGTGCCTGAAATTTTAAATGCAAATCACAAACCAACTGCTTTAGGATTTTTAATGCAAAAAGAAGTAGAAGGATTAAATCGTTGTGTAAATATTTCTGATAAAGATCGTCCTTTTGTTGCCATATTAGGTGGTGCAAAAGTTTCAGATAAAATTTTAGTTGTTGAAAAACTTATTGAAAAAGCTGATAAAGTTTTAATTGGTGGAGCAATTACTTGCACATTCTTAAAAGCTTTAAATAAACCAGTTGGTAATTCTCGCTATGAAGCAGATCAATTAGACTTTGCTAGAAAATGTGTTGAATTAGCCAAAGCTAAAAATAAATTAGTTTTACCAATTGACCATGTTATCGCTGATGATTTTGCAATGCCTCTTGATATTAAACGAACTGATGGCGTAGATATTCAAGATGGGTATGAAAGACTTGATATTGGACCAAAGACTGTTGCATATTATGAAAAAATATTACAAAATGCTAAAACTGTATTTTGGAATGGTCCAATGGGTGTTTTTGAAAATCCTTTATTTGAAGAAGGAACAAAATCAATTTGTAGAATTTTAACAAAAATAACTGCAGAAAAAGGAGCTTTTACAGTTATTGGTGGTGGTGATTCAGCAGCTGCAGCTGCACAAATGGGATTTAAAGAAGGATTTTCACATGTTTCAACAGGTGGTGGAGCTTCTCTTGAATTAATTCAAAATGACGGTCATTTACCTGGCATTGATATTATTGCTAATAAATAATTAATTTCATGGTGAATTTATGAGAAAAAAAGTAATCTTTGGCAATTGGAAAATGAATCATACAAGAAACGAAGCATTAAACTTTGTTTTAGAAATGAATGAGGAAATTAAAAATGCTAAAAATCATGGTATTCTTATTGGCATTGCACCTACATATATGTCACTTGATATAGTTGCTAAGAAAAAAACAAAAAGTTTACTATTAGCTGCTCAAAATGTAAATGAACATGAATCTGGTGCTTATACTGGTGAAGTATCAATTGCTATGTTAAAAGAAATAAAAAATTTAACACATGTTATTATTGGTCATTCAGAAAGAAGACAATATTATAATGAAACAAGTGTTAAATGCAATGAAAAAATGATGGCTATGGAAAAAGCTAATCTTATTCCAATTTATTGTGTTGGTGAAACATTACAACAATTTGAAAATGATGAAACAAAAGAAATTATTAAAGAACAAATTCATCAAGGACTTTTAAATTTATCTAGTGATTTTGTTACTAAAATGATTATTGCTTATGAACCAGTTTGGTCAATTGGAACTGGTAAAAATGCTTCAAAAGAAATTGCTCAAGATGTTTGTCATTTTATTAGAAATGAAATTGCTAAATTATATGGTCAAAAAGTTGCTAATAAAGTTATTATTCAATATGGGGGATCAGTTAAACCTAATAATGTTAAAGAATATTTAACACAACCAGATATTGATGGTGCTTTAGTTGGTGGTGCTTCTTTAAAAGCTAGTTCTTTTATTGAATTAATTTCTAATTTATATTAATAATTTATTTATAACAATAATTTTAAAAAGAAGTAAGTAAAACATAAATTTGAAAATGTTATGTCAAACTACTTCTTTTTTATATAAATAGTTAATATTGCTTTTATTTACATAAAAATAGGAAAATAGTATAATTATTCTAGTTTTTTTAAAAAAAATATTTTTTTAAAGAATTTTGAAATGAAAATAGTATAATAAGTATGGAGGGACAATTGATCATGAGAGAGATTCGTTTATATGATAGCAAGACCAAAAATATTCAAATATTAAAACCAAAAGAAAAAAATAAAGTCTCAATATATTGTTGTGGTCCAACTGTTTATAATCATGCCCATATTGGTAATATTCGTCCAATGATAGTTTTTGATAATTTAAGACGACTTTTAAAGGCTGTAGGTTATGATGTTCTTTTCATTTCAAATTATACTGATGTTGATGACAAAATTATTAATGAGGCAATTAAAGAAGGCTGCAGTGAAAAAGAAATCACTACAAAATATATTGCAGCTTATGAAAAATTAAGAGAAGCGTTCAATGCACCATTACCAGATAAAACACCTCAAGTTACTATATATATGCCAAAAATTATCGAATTTATTGACAAGTTAGTTAAAAATGACTTTGCTTATGTCATTGATGGAGATGTTTATTTTAGAGTTAGTAAAATACCAACTTATGGCTGCATTTCAAATAGAAATATTGAAGATTTATTGGTTGGAGCTCGTATTGAAGAAAATGTTAAAAAAGAAAATCCTTTAGATTTTTGTTTATGGAAAAGTACAATTAAAGGTATTAATTGGGATTCTCCATGGTCTAAAGGTCGTCCAGGATGGCATACAGAATGTGTTGCTATGATTAATGACATCACACAAAATACATATGTGGATATTCATGGTGGTGGAATGGATTTAAAATTTCCACATCATGAAAATGAAGAAGCACAATCTTATGCATATTGTAACCATACATTGGCCGGCATTTGGATGCATAATGGTATGGTTACTATTAATGGTGAGAAAATGTCAAAGTCATTAGGAAATTTTATTTTAGGCAAAGATTTACTTGAAAAATATGATGGTCAAGTAGTACGTTGGGTTATGAATGCAACTCATTATCGTGCCCCTATTAATTTTACCGATGAAATTTTTAACACCGCTGAAAGCGAATTAAACAAAATAAATAATTCACTAAAACAAGCTTCATTAATTTTAAATATGCATAATGCATTTAATGATGAAGTAGATGAAAATTATATCGATAAATATCTAAATTATTTAGCTGATGATTTAAATATTTCAGATGCTTTAAGTGTTTTATATGAAACTTTGAAAATACTAAATCAAGCAATTCGCAATAAAGAACAAGTATTGACTGACATTGCAAAATTATTTAATACCATTAATTACATGTTAGATTTAATTGGCATAAAGAAATATGAAAAAAAATTAAGTGAAGATGAAAAGAAATCATATAAATTGTGGTTAAATGCTAAAGCAAATAAAGATTTTGCTAAAGCAGATGAAATAAGAAAAGAACTTATCGACAAAGGTATTTTATAGTATGGAATATATATTTGGTAAGAATACAGTTGCTTTTTTTATTAATCAACATGAGGTGCATGAAGTTTTTGTTATGCAAAATTTTGATGATAAAAAAATTTTAAAGCAAATACAAAATAATAAAATAAAATTAACTATTAAGGATAAAAAATTTTTTGATAGCAATTTTCATAATGCCAATCATCAAGGCATTTGTGCTGTTATTAATAGTTATAAATATTCATCACTTGAAGAAATAATAGATTATGCTAATCAAAAAGAGTTTCCTTTAATAGTTGTTTTAGATGGTATTGAAGACCCACAAAATTTAGGGGCTATTATTCGTACTTGTGAAGCTTTTTCAGTTGATGGTATTATTATTCCTAAGCATAATGCTTGTAAAATTAATGCAACTGTAGCCAAAGTCTCAACTGGAGCACTAGGAAATGTCAAAATTGCTGAAGTTACTAATTTAACTCAAACTTTAAAAGAACTCAAGAAACATAATTTTTGGATTTATGAAGCTGAAGCAAATAATAGTCAAGAATATTCTTTTTTTGATTATAAAGATAAAACAGTTCTTGTAGTTGGCTCTGAAGGTTATGGCATTTCTCGTTTAGTTAAAGAACAAGCTGATTATAATATTAAAATTAGTATGACTGGAAAAGTTAATTCTTTAAATGTTTCTGTAGCAACAGCCATTATAGTTTCATATATTTCCTTAAAACACAATATGTGATCTTTGGACTAATATTATGAATAATAACATACATTTTGAGAACATAGATGAAGAAAACAAAAAAGATGTGCGCAATTTATTAATGACTTATCTTAAAAAATATGATCAATTTTTAAATAAAATCGCTATAAGTGTCAAAAGAAAATGTGCAAAATTAGAATTTGAAGACATTAAACAACAAATAATTTTGGCTTTATTTAGTAACACTAAAACATTTAATATAGATTTGTATCCTTCAGCTAATACATATTTTTCTCAAGTCGCATTAAATGCAGGAAGCAATATTATAAAATGTTATTGGCAATTAAAAAACAAAGCAAATGTTGAATGCCTTTCTTTAGATGCCTACATTAGAGATGAAGACACAGAATATCCATTATCAGAAATTTTTGCTGACAATAAAAATAGTGATTTAAATCCTGAAAATTATTATTTAAATAATACACTTATAAGTAAACTTGATAAAATAATTCAATCAATGCGCCCATTAGAAAAGCAAATTTTTATTTTATTTATGAAAGGATTGAGTATTGAAGAAATTGCTAATAGATTGAAAAAATCGAAAAAAACGATTTATAATTTTATTAGATTGATTAAATTAAAATTGAAAGAAAAAATCTAAATTATCCACTATAGGGCCATATATTTAAAATAAATATTAATTGACTATTTGCTTTTTGAGTAGTAAAATAACGAAGATGGAGTGAAGGTAATGAGAGAAAAAATTATTTTAGTATGTACAGAATGTTTATCCCGTAATTATACCACTTCAAAGAAAAAAGCGGGTGCTACTACACGTTTAGAAGTGAGTAAGTTTTGCCCTAAATGTAATAAACATACTTTACACAAAGAAAGTAAGTAGGGAGGTATGAATGTGGCATTTTTTAGATGGATGTGGAAAGGCCTAAAAACAACTGGTTTATCAATAGCTAATTTTTTTAAAGGCGTTGTAAGAGAAATCAAAAGAATTAGATGGCCAAATAAAAAAGCAATGACAGAAAATACAGTTACTGTAGTTGTATTTTCAGCATTTTTTGCTTTGTTTTTTAGTGCATGTTATACAATTGGACATGCTGTTTTAACAGCATTAGAATATTTTTAATCATTTGAGGAATTTGAAATGGATAATTTAGAAAAAAACTGGTATGTCGTAAATACATATGCTAGTCATGAAAATAAAGTTAAAGATAACATTGTTCGTCGTATAGAATCAATGAATATGCAAGACTATATATTTAGAGTTGTAGTTGCAGAATATGAAGAGCCTGTAAAAAAAGATGGTGTCATTGTTCCTAACAAATTTAAAACTAAAAATATGTATCCTGGATATATCTTTATTGAAATGATTATGACTGATGAAGCATGGTATGTAGTACGTAATACACCAGGAGTTACAGGTTTTATTGGATCTTCAGGAAAAGGTGCAAAACCATTTCCAGTTTCAACAAGTGAAATTGAATCTGTTTTGAAAAGAGTAGGGCTTAGTGAAAACAATTCAACAATTGGTTATAAAGTTGGGGAAATTATTAGAGTTGTTAATGGCCCATTTGCAGAAACAATTAGTCCAATTGAAGAAATAGATGAAGAAAAGAATTTAATTACTGTTAAAACAATTATTTTTGGTAGGGAACAAGATATTCATTTGTCAGCTAGTGACATTGAAAAATATAATAAATAAAATTTAAATTGAAAAATTTGCGTAGTATATTACAAAAATTTTTCTTTTTTTATTAAAATAGTTCGGTTTAAATAATGATATTCACATTTGTGGTTTATAAAATAAAAAAATATAACTTGCATTTGTAGTGACGTTCCATTATAATAATAAAGCACGTGTGCCTTGCGCGCACGCGTAGGAACTTTGCGTCGTAGTGGAAGAAGCAATTCATTATCACCACGACACGAACAAAATTTATAAGGAGGACATGCTCGTGAGTAAGAAAGTCGCAAAGGTTGTTAAATTACAAATTCCTGCTGGCCAAGCTAAGCCAGGACCAGCCTTAGCATCAGCTGGTATTATGATGCCAAAATTCTGCTCTGATTTTAATGCTAAAACTGCAGATAGAGCAGGTGAAATTGTTCCAGTAATTATTACTGCTTATGAAGATAAGAGTTTCGATTTTGTTTTAAAAACTGCTCCAGCTACTTTTAAACTAAAAGAAGCTGCTAAAGTAAACAAAGGATCAGCAACTCCAAATTCAGTTAAAGTAGGAAAAGTTACTAAAGCCCAAATTAAGGCAATTGCTGAATATAAAATGCCTGATTTAAATGCTAACGATGTTGAAGCAGCAATGAAAATTATTGAAGGCTCAGCAAAGTCTATGGGACTTGAAGTAGTTGATTAGTAGGAGGAAATTAATATGAAAAAGCATGGAAAAAAATATCTTGAGGCTTCTAAATTAGTTGACTCTACAAAATCTTATAGTGTTAGTGAAGCTATTGAATTAGCTCAAAAAACTAATGTTACTAAATTTGATGCTTCAGTTGATGTATCATATAAACTAAATATTGATACTCGTTATGCTGAACAACAAATTCGTGGTGCTATTGTTTTACCAAATGGCACTGGAAAATCAAAAAGAGTTTTAGCCATTACTGATAAGATTAAAGATGCAACAGATGCTGGTGCAGATTATGCAGGTGGCAAAGAATTACTTGATAAAATTAAAAATGAAAACTGGTTTGAATTTGATGCAATCGTTGCAACACCTAATATGATGGGTGAACTTGGAAAACTTGGCCGTATTTTGGGTCCAAAAGGTTTAATGCCAAACCCTAAAACAGGTACAGTAAATCCAGATATTGCAAAAGCAGTTAAAGAAATCAAAGCAGGTAAAGTTGAATATCGTGCTGATAAACAAGGTAATATTAATGTTTCAATTGGTCGAGTTTCATTCTCAAAAGATAAGTTAGAAGAAAATTTCAAAGCATTAAAAGATGCAATTATGAAAGCAAGACCAACATCAGTTAAAGGGGCTTTTATTAAAAATTTAGTTGTTTCTACAACTATGGGCCCAGGTGTAAAGGTAGACTTTACAAATTTATAATATCGGTTCTTTCAATACGCCCAAGACAGCAACTGTCAAATGACTTAATTCGTTGCCGAGGATGAAAAAGAAAAAAAGTAAAATAAAATTTGAAAAATTTTCTATAATATATGGCGCGTATTGTTATTAAATAACAGGAGGTGCAATGATGAACGAAAAAAATATTGCTGCTAAAGCAGAAGTCGTTTCTAAAATTGGCGCAGTGATGGATGCTTCTTTAAGTTTTGTAGTTGTTGAATATCGTGGCTTAACTGTTGCTAATCTTACAGAACTTCGTCGTAGCATTGCTAAACAAGGAGGCACATTAACAGTTTATAAAAATGGCCTTGTTTCAAGAGCTGCTAAAGAACGTGGTTATGAAATGGACGACATGTTAGTAGGTCCAAATGCTTTTGTTTCATGTAAAGATGATCCAGTAAGTGTTCCTAATCTACTAGTTAAGTTTTCTAAGAAATCTAAGAAATTAGTTATTAAAGGTGGAATCGTAGAAAACAAAGTTTTAAATGCTGATGAGATGGTTCAAGTAGCTAAATTACCTACTAAGCCACAACTTATTGGTATGTTTGCTGGAGCACTTATGTCTCCAATAGCAAAATTTGCTGTTGCTTGTAATGAAATTGCAAAAGCAAAAGAAAATGCCTAATTTTGAAAATATATTATAGGAGGAAATAAAAATGGCAAAAGTTTCAGTTCAAGATATTATTGATACTTTAAAGGAAATGTCTATCCTTGAAGTTAATGAATTAGTTAAAACAATTGAAAGTGAATTTGGTGTAACTGCAACAGCAGTAGCAGCAGCTCCAGCTGCAGCAGCCGCTGAAGAAGCAGTTCAAGAAGGACCAAAAGAAGTTTCAGTTTTCTTAAAGTCAGTTGGTGCTAGCAAGATTCCAGTAATCAAAGCTGTTCAAGCAATTACAGGCTTAGGTTTATTAGAAGCTAAAAAATTATGTGATGCATTACCAGCTGCAATCAAAGAACATATTAGCCCAGCAGCTGCAGAAGATATTAAGAAACAATTAACTGATGCAGGTGCAGAAGTTGAAGTTAAATAATTTAGTAAAATTAATTAAATAAACCTGCTTATTGCCATATTTGGCTCTAGGCAGGTTTTTGCCTATTTTTTAAGGAGTCATATAATGAGCCAATATTTTGAAAATGATAATAACTTAAGAAGTCAAAAAAGGCTTTTAAAATGTTATATCAATAATCAAGAATTACATTTTTATAGCGATGTTGGTGTTTTTTCAAATACCAAAATTGATTATGGTTCATTTGCTTTTTTAAAAACATTACTTCGTGAAGATAAAGTGTCATCTTTATTGGATGTAGGATGTGGCTATGGATTTTTAGGTATAAGTCTTAGTTATTTTAAGATGGCTGATTTTGTTGATATGGTTGATATTAACATAAGAGCTGTTAAATTAACACAAGAAAATATTTTACTAAATAATGTGATCAATGCTAATTGTTTTATAAGTGATGCTTTTATTAATGTTAATAAAAAATATCAAAGAATCATTATGAATCCACCAATTCGCACTGGTAAAAAAAATATTTATAAAATGTTTTCTGATGCTAAAGAACATTTACTTACAAATGGCACATTATTTATTGTTATAAAAAAAGATTTAGGAGCTAATAGTGCTCTTAAAGAATTAAGTAATATTTTTACAAATGCTTTAATTGTGCAAAAAGATAAAGGTTATTGGATAATTAAAGCAAATGACTAGTTATTTGTTAACTAGAAAATAAAAAGAGTTTTATAAGAGGGAATGCACATGATAAAAACTACTTATGAAAAACAAAAAAATTCTCCAAATAGAATTAATTTTTCTAAAATTGGTGGAACATTTTCACTACCAAATTTAGTGGAAATTCAAACAGCTTCTTTTGATTGGTTTTTAAAAGAGGGTTTAAATGATGTATTTAATGATATTTTTCCAATTGATAATGGAAGAGGTTTATCATTAGAATATATTAGTTGCTATTTTGAAGAACCAAAATATAGTGAACTAGATTGTAAAAATAGAGATATGGATTATTCTCGCCCATTAAGAGCAGAATTACGTTTGCATAATAATGAAAGTGGCGAAGTATTAGTCAACAAAGTTTATATGGGAGATTTCCCAATGATGACTGATACTGGTACTTTTATTATTCATGGTGCTGAAAGAGTTATTGTTTCACAAATAGTTCGTTCGGCTGGTGCTTATTTTTCTAAAAAAGTTGATACTAAGAATGGTAAATTATTATATGGTGGAGATTTGATTCCAAGTCGTGGTACATGGCTTCAATTTGAAACTGATGTTAAAGATATGGTTATCGTTCGTATTGATAGAACAAGAAAATTAAATGCTACTGTTTTATTAAAAGCTTTAGGTCTTGAAAGTAAAAATGATATTGAAGATTTATTTGGTAAAAATTTATTAATCGACAATACTCTTGATAAAGATAAAGCAAATACTATAAGAGAAGCTTTAGTTGAAATACATGCTAAATTAAGACCAGGCGAACCAGCAACAGAACAAGGACCTACTACTTTAATGTTCCAAAGATTTTTTGATGGTAAACGTTATGATCTTGGCGCTGCTGGAAGATTTAAATTAAGACAAAAATTAGGTGTTTACAATCGTCTTATTGATACAATATTGGCAGAAGATTTAATTGATTGCTATGGTGAAGTTATTTATCCTACGGGAACATTCATGGACAAAGAAAAAGTTACAAAACTTCAAAATATGAATTTCTTTGAAAATGGTGCTCATAGATATCAAGTTAAAGTTAATAAAGACTTTGGTGATGAAGACACTGTAAACATCGTTTATGTATATAATGATGATGAAAAGAAAAACAAAGTAAAAATTATTGGTACTGATTTAGCAATTGATGCTAAACATATTACTATTCCTGATATTTATGCTTGTTTTTCATATTTACTAACTCTTGCAAATAATTTAGGCGATACTGATGATATTGATCATCTTGGTAATCGTCGTATTCGTTCTGTTGGTGAATTACTTCAAAATCAATTTAGAATTGGTTTAAGTAGAATGGAAAGAAGTGTTAAAGAAAAGATGTCAATTACTGATGTAACTAATATGACACCAACTAATTTAATAAACACTCGTCCATTAACTTCAGCTGTTAAAGAATTTTTCTCATCTTCACAATTATCACAATTTATGGATCAAACAAACCCAATTGCAGAACTTACAAATAAACGTCGTATTTCTGCTTTAGGTCAAGGTGGTATTACTCGTGAAAGAGCATCTTTTGATGTTCGTGATGTTCATTATTCACATTATGGACGTATTTGTCCTATTGAAACACCTGAAGGTCCAAACATTGGTTTGATTAACTATATTGCATGTTATGCTAAAATAAATCAATATGGATTTATTGAAACTCCATATAGAAGAGTAAAACATGTTGATGGTAAAAATTATGTTTGTGATACAGAATGTGTTTATTTATCAGCTGACGAAGAAAAAGATTATATTATCGGTACTGCTTCTTTTAAATTAAATAAAGAAACAGGAGAAATTTTAGATGAAAAAATTGTTTCACGTCATCATGGCGAAGATATTGAAGCATTAGCAAGTGAAATTGATTTTGTTGATGTTGCTCCTCGTCAAGTTATTTCAATCCCTACTGGATTAATTCCATTTATTGAAAATGATGACTGTGCACGTGCCATGCTAGGTGCTAACATGCAAAGACAAGCAGTTCCATTGTTAAGGCCACATGCTCCTTATGTAGGAACAGGCATGGAATATCCAAGTGCTCATGATTCAGGTGTTGCATTAATATGCAAAGAAGATGGCGTTGTAACTTATGTTGATTCAACAAGAATTTTAGTTAAAAATTCAAATGATGAAACAAAAACATATATGTTATCAAAGTTTGCTCGTTCAAATTCTGGTACATGTTTTAATCAAACACCAATTGTTTTAGTTGGTCAAGAAGTTAAAGTAGGAGATATTTTAGCTGATGGACCTTCTATGGATAATGGTGAATTGGCTTTAGGCCAAAATGTCATTGTTGCATTTACAACATGGCATGGTTATAACTATGAAGATGCAGTTATTATTTCAGAAAGACTAGTTAAAGATGATGTTTATACTTCAATTCATATTGAAGAATATGATCTTGAATGTCGTGAAACAAAATTAGGTCCTGAAGAAATAACTCGTGATATACCAAATGTTGGTGAAGATGCTAAATCACAGCTTGATGAACTTGGTATTGTTATTCCAGGTAGCGTAGTTAAAGAGGGCGATATTTTAGTTGGTAAAATTACACCTCGTGGTTTAGTTGAACCTTCATCTGAAGAAAAACTATTAATGGCTATTTTTGGTGATAAAACAAAAGAAGGCAAAGATAGTTCCCTTCGTGTACCTCATGGCGGTGCTGGTATTGTAATTGATGTAAAAATATTTAATCAAAAAAGTGGTGGAGTTGAATTAGCTCCTGGTGTAAATGAAATTGTTAGAGTATTTATTGCTCAAAAGCGTAAAATTTCTGAAGGTGATAAAATGGCTGGACGACATGGTAATAAAGGTGTTATTTCTAAGATCGTTCCAGAAGAAGATATGCCATTTTTACCTGATGGCACACCTGTAGATATCATTTTAAATCCACTTGGTGTTCCTTCACGTATGAATATTGGTCAAGTATTAGAATTACATTTAGGAATGGCTTGTAAAAATCTTGGTGGCTTAAAAATTGCAACAAATCCATTTGATGGTGTCTCTAATGAAGAATTAATGGAAATGATGGAAAAAGCAAAAATGGCTAAAGATGGAAAATATGTTCTAATTGATGGTCAAACTGGTGAAAGATTTGATGAAAGAATCTCAGTTGGCATCATGTATTTCTTAAAACTTTCTCACATGGTTGATGATAAGCTACATGCTCGTTCTATTGGTCCTTATTCATTAGTAACACAACAACCTTTAGGTGGTAAAGCACAAAATGGTGGTCAAAGATTTGGTGAAATGGAAGTTTGGGCTTTGGAAGCTTATGGTGCAGCTCATACATTACAAGAAATTCTAACAATTAAATCTGATGATGTTATTGGCCGTGGTAAGGCTTATGAAGCTATTATTAAAGGTAAAGAAATTCCAAATCCTGGAATTCCTGAATCATTTAGAGTTTTACAAAAAGAATTACAAGCATTGTCAATTGATGTTAATTTAATTGATAATGAAGGAAATATTATGGATACAAACGATATCATGAAAGAAACAAGAAATACACCTAAGTATATTCGTGAAGAATTTAGTGATACTCGTAATGATGATTCATTTAGTGATGATTTTTCTTTTACAAATGAAGGAGGAGAATATTAATGAGTATTGATATTAATAAACTTTCTGCTATTAAAGTTGGATTGGCCTCTCCTGAAAAAATTAAAGAATGGTCACATGGCGAAGTTACAAAGCCTGAAACAATTAATTATCGTTCACAAAAGCCAGAAATGGAAGGCTTGTTTTGTGAAAGAATTTTTGGACCATCAAAAGATTATGAATGTCATTGTGGAAAATATAAGAAAATAAGATTTCAAGGCATCATATGTGAAAAATGTGGTGTTGAAGTAACAACAAAATCTGTTCGTCGTGAAAGAATGGGTCACATTCAACTTGCTTCACCAGTTACACATATTTGGTATCTTAAAGGGGTACCTTCAAGAATGGCTTTAATTCTTGATATTTCTCCTAAAGATTTAGAAGATGTTGTTTATTTTGTTTCTCATATTTGTACTAATCCAGGTGATTGTAAATTCTTAACAAGAGGCGAAGTGTTTAACGAAAAACATGCTCGTGAAAAATTTAGTATTATTATTAAAGATTTAATTAATACCAATAATTGGGATGTTGAATTAGATAGTGTTAAATATTTTGACTATAAATATCTTTATGATTTAGCAAGATTACAATTAGAATTTTATAATTCTATTGCAAATATGGGTAAATCACTTGATTATAATACATTAAAGAATAGTTTAAGTAATGAAAATGACTTTTATCATTCATTAGTTAAAAATCCTTCTGAAACAAATGAAACTATTGCTGGTGAACTTAATGATTTAAGAACTAGAGTTAATAGATTTGATATTTGGTATCAAGAAAATCAAAAGGCTATTAATGATAAAACAATTCAATTTGATGAAGAATTTAAAACTGAATTGAGCAACAGTTATGAAGATATTAAGGCAACTTTTAATGAAATAAAAGATGGTTTGTCAACTGATGCAGTTAATGGTAAATCAGCTTTTGAATATGCTTATCGTTTATCATCAAATGCTAAAGAATTTGATTTTTATGCCAATGCAAACTTTATATCTAAATTTACATATAGTAAATTTGATATCGGTGCTGAAGCTGTAAAAACATTACTTGAAGGTGTTGATTTAGATAAAGAAGTTGAAGCAATTAAAACACAACTTAAAGAATCATCTTCACAAAAATTAAAACGTCAAAAATTATTAAAACGTCTTGATGTTGTTGAATCATTTAGAAAATCAGGTAATCGTCCTGAATGGATGGTATTAACAGTTTTACCTGTTATTCCACCTGATTTAAGACCTATGTTACAACTAGATGGTGGTCGTTATGCCGCTAGCGATATGAATGAATTATATCGAAGAGTTTTAACTCGTAATATTCGTTTAAATAAATTAAAAGAAATTGGTGCTCCAGCTGTTATCTTAATTAATGAAAAACGTATGCTTCAAGAAGCTGTTGATGCTTTAATAGATAATGGCCGTAGAAGTAAACCTGTTACAGGTGCTGGAGGAAGAGTTTTAAAATCTTTATCAAGCTCATTAAAAGGTAAACAAGGTAGATTTAGACAAAATTTACTTGGAAAACGTGTTGATTATTCTGGACGTTCAGTTATTGCTGTTGGCCCTGAACTTAGAATGTATCAATGTGGTATTCCTCGTGAAATGGCAGTTCAATTATTCAAACCATTTATTGAAGCTCGTATGATGGAGAAAAAATTATGTACTTCTCATAAACAAGCTGATAAATTAATTGATCGTCAAGATGCTGAAGTACTAGATGTATTAGATGAAATTATTAAAGATCATCCAGTATTATTAAATCGTGCTCCAACATTACATAGACTTGGTATTCAAGCATTTGAAACAAAACTTGTTGATGGCCGTGCTATTAGATTGCATCCACTTGTATGTCCACCATTTAATGCCGACTTTGATGGTGACCAAATGGCTGTCCATGTACCTCTTTCTAAAGAATCAATTAATGAAGCTCGTACTTTGATGTTGGCAAGTGGCAATATTTTAGGACCTAAAGATGGAAAACCTATTACTGTTCCTTCACAAGACATGGTTTTAGGAAACTATTTCATTACTTTAGAGTGGCGTAAAGAAGATTTTTATAATAAAGCTTCTCAATATCGTGCTCAAGGCGATGAAATATATGCTGAAAAATATGAATTGTATGGAGATTGTGAAGGTAAAGTTTTTGCTTCACCAAATGATGCAATACTTGCTTATCAAACTGGTCAAATTCATTTGCAAACAAGAGTTGCTATAGTTGCTTCATCATTAGGTAAAACATGTTTTACAGATGATCAAAATAGTAAGTGGTTAATCACTACTGTTGGAAAGATTATTTTTAACTCAATTTTCCCTAAAGATATGGCTTATATCAATAGTGCAAAAGATGCTTATGATAAGACATTAGATAAATATTTTGTACCAAAAGGTACTAATGTAAAAGAATATATTAGTAATCAAGAATTAAATATACCATTTACTAAATCAAGCATTGGTAGTGTTATTGATTATGTTTTCAAACATTATGGTGCTAAAGTTACATCTAAATTCTTAGATGATTTAAAAGATCAAGGTTTTTATTATTCAACATTATCAGGTGTTACTGTTTCAATTGATGATATTAATCTTGTACATGGTAAAGAAGAAATCATTTCTCAAGGTGATTTAGATGTTCAAAAATGTAATCATTACTATAAAAAAGGTTTATTAAGTGATGCTGAAAGACATGCTATGGTTGTTAAAATTTGGACTAAAGTTAAGGATGATGTTTCAGATAAATTGAAAGCTCAACTTTCAATTGATAATCGAAATCCATTCTTTATGATGTCTGATTCTGGTGCCCGTGGTTCAATCAGTAACTTTACACAACTTGCAGGTATGCGTGGTTTGATGTCAAAGCCTTCAAAACCATCACAAAAAGATATTGGTAAAGATTTGATTGCTAAACTTTCTCAAACTGGTGGTAAACTAACTGCAGCTGAACTTGCTAAATTATCACAAATGTCAGCTCCATCAGAAAAAACTATTGAATTACCTATTAAATCTTCTTTCCGTGAAGGACTTTCTGTTTCAGAATTCTTTATTGCAACTCATGGTGCAAGAAAAGGTATGTCTGATACTGCTTTAAAGACTGCTGAATCTGGATATTTAACAAGAAGACTTGTTGATGTAGCTCACGATGTCTTTATTAAAGAAGAAGATTGCCACACTGATGAAGGTTATGAAGTTAGAGAAATTCGTGATACAAAAACTAATACTGTAGTTACAACATTTAAAGATCGTATAGTTGGTAGATATGCTTTAAATGATATTTATACACCTAGTAAAACAAATCCTGAGTTGATTGTAGATAATAATACAATTATAACTTCAGAAATTGCAGATAAGATTATCAATTCAAATATTGATTCAATTAAAATTCGTTCATTATTTGGTTGTCGAACTGTTAATGGCGTTTGTAAAAAATGTTATGGTCTTAATTTAGCTACTGGTAAACCAGTTCAAGTAGGTGAAGCTATTGGTGTAATGGCTGCCCAATCAATTGGTGAACCAGGTACTCAACTTACTATGCGTACTTTCCATACTGGTGGCGCTGCTGGTGAATCAGATATTACATCAGGTCTTCCTAGGGTTGAAGAATTATTTGAAACACGACCTCCTAAAGGCCAATCAATTATTTCTGAAATTTCAGGTAAAGTTACTGATATAAAAGACAATTCAAAATATGGTGAAAAATCTATAGTTGTAGTTACTAATGATTTAGAATCAAAAGAATATTTAATTCCAATTGGAGCTAAATTAAGAGTTAAATTAGGCGATGAAATTAAGAATGGTCAAAAAATTACTGATGGACCTATTAATCCAAAAGAATTGTTAGATGTATCATCTCCTGTTGAAATTGAAAGATATATTATTAAAGAAGTACAAAAAGTTTATGCTTCAGCTGGTAACCCAATTAGAGATAAACACGTTGAAGTTATGATTCGTAAGATGTTACGTAAAGTTGTTATTCTAGATCCAGGTGATACTGATTTTATCCAAGGATCACGTGTTGAAACATTTGATTTTACTGCTGCTAATAAGGAAATATTATTACGTCATGGACGTCCTGCAGTTGCAAGACCAATTGTTTTAGGTATCACTAAAGCATCACTTGAAACTCCTTCATTCTTATCAGCTGCTTCATTCCAAGAAACAACAAGAGTTTTGACAGATGCTGCAATTAAAGGCAAAACTGATACATTGCAAGGCTTAAAAGAAAATGTCATTGTTGGTAAACTTATTCCATGTGTAGAAACTGCTCAAAATAGTTTAAATAGCAATGATGAATATGATGAAGACTTAAATGATGACATTTCTAGTGATTTTGAATTTGTAAATTCTATCAATAATGATAATGATGATTCAATTGATGACATTGATACATCTTTAGATAATGATGAAATAGATACAAATGATTTAAATGATATCGATGATGATAACAATTAAATAATGTAATTATTTAAAATGGAACTTTATGTTCCATTTTTTTTTGTAAAATACTTATCCATAAAACATAAAAATGAGTATTATTTAAAATGGTAAAAAAAGGCTTAATTATGGGGAAAAAATAAAAAAATCATAAAAAAGCGCTTACATTGAGACAAGTGTTTTAAAATAGAAGTCAAATATTGCTTTTAAAATGGAAAATGTTTGGAACAATCCTTCAATAATGTTGACTGAGGTAGTCAAGTCATATTATAATAGTGACGGAAATACATATTCCAAAAATTTATATAAAAGAAAGGAAAAGTTTTATTATGAACTCAAAAAAAGTATTAAGTATGCTTTTGGTAAGTTTAGGTGCATTTTCTTTAGCACTAGCTGGATGTAATAATAAAAAGAATTCAGATTCTAGTACAGCTGGTACTGATAGTTCTAAACCTTCAAACTCTGCTAGTGGTTCAGGACAAAGTAGTCCTTCAACTGGAACAGATAGCAGTACACCAAGTACAGGAACTGATAGTAGTACACCTAGCACTGATGAAAAACCAGAAGCAACATTGTACGACGTTATGTTCAACTATGATGATCCTAAAACTAGTTTAACTGTATGGACTGATTTTGATGTAAGTCAAAGTGTTGCTCCATATAATGTTGATAGTGGTAGATTCTATTCTGAACAAAATCCAGATCGTCGTACTGTACCACTAGCATATGGTCAATTATGTGGTATGTGGTATATTGCAGTAGATGCAAGCGGCTATATTGTATATGCATCATATGGTACAGGAGCTGGTTATGGTTCTCCATCTGATGATTTCTATTACAATGTAAGTTCAAAACCAGTAACAGATGATGCTGAATTCTGGTCATTACATGAACAATTTGCAACATATGGTGAAAACAATTCAAAAGTAACTTTAGATTCACAATATGTTCATCTAGACACAGATGGTAAACAAGCTACAACAATTGATAATTTTGGAGCATTTGATTTACTTGTACCAGAAAATGGCTTCATTATTAAAGGCCATGGTGAACAATCAACATTTGTTGATTTATGCCGTCAATTAAGACCTGATCATATAACTGATGCAATGTCTAAAATTGCTCCAGCAGATGTTACTCAAAATGGTGGTAATGGAGACAATTTCTTAGGCACAACAGCTCCAAAATCTTTTGATAAATTCTATTTATCAATCGTTGAAGGAGAAAATGGTTCTCGTAAACTTTCTGTAAGAGAAAGAACAGATGATGAAAAAGTGGATGATACAGGCTGGCAAGAAGAAGAGACTTATGCGCAAGCATTCACACCAACAGAAGCAGATGCACCAGTTGTTTATGCTACAGTTGAAGATGTAAATGGTTTAACAGATGCAGCAGCTGTTGAAAAATTAAAAGGTGTAGTAAGTTATAGTGACGGAAACACTGTTATCATTGTTGATGAAGATCATAAATCTGTTTTAATTACTGATGAAACAGCAACTAAAGATTATGTTGTTGGAGATACAGTTGTTGTAAATGGTACAAAAGCCACAACAAATGGTTATTTAACAGTAAATGCAACATCTGTTTCAAAAATAAATGGATATGGTCAATTAAGACCTGAAGCAGTAACAACTGTAGAAACAGTTAGTGATGCTAAAAATGTTTGGAAAGCAGAAAACAACTATAAAGTAATTAAAGTTGTTGGAGCAAAAGTAGTATCAATTGATGCTAATGGAACATCAACAATTAAATTAGTTGATGAAAAAGCTGATGATGCAGAAAAAGAATTTACAATGAATTTGTATAAAGCAACATTCCCTGATACAGTAGCCGTTGGTGATACAATTGATGTAACATGTGCAATTGTATGTAATGATGCTACTGTTCAAGCAATTACTATTACAGATGATATTTCAAGATATTATAATATTGAAGTTGATGTAGATGGTGATGAAGGTGAATTAGAATTTGAAAAAGAAGGTCATGCAAAAGGAGATAAAGTAACATTAACTCCTGAATCACCTAATCAAGATTATGAATTTTCACATTGGGTAAAATGGAATCCAGATACTGAAGAATGGGAAGAAGCTTCAAAAGATGTTGATTTCGAAGTTGAAGTTGGTGATGAAGATGCTAAATATAAAGCAGTATTTGATTATGCAGCATGGAAAAAATTACCTGCTTATATGGGTGAAGCATTCACACATGAAGCATTAAGTACTCAAGCCACTTCAGATAAGGACGATACATTATTTACAGTTATTACTGATCCTGAAGTTGGATTTTCAGGTACTTGGTTAACACCATATGATGTAAAATATAATACAATTATAGCAGTTGATAGTGAAGGTAAGATTGCCTACTTTGTTTATAACCCTGCAAATGGTTATGGTGGACCTAGTGGAACAGGTTGGTATGCACATCCTGATTATGCAAGCCTTGATTATCATGATAATCCGGCATTTACATTCTTAGAAGGTTATGGACCATGGGTTCCTCAAGGAACTGCTCATACTAAATTTGAAGTTCATGCACCAGAAGGTGGCTTCTTAATTACAACATTTAATGAAGCGTATGATGAAGTGAAATGTCCAAATCCTAAAACACCAGCTTTAGACTTTGTAAAAGCAATTACAAATGGTGCTATTACTGAAATGTCTGATAATACAATTGCAAGTATTAACAAGAGAGATTTACCTGTTTCAACAGAAACAAGAGTATTCTATGACAAAGCTAATAAGACTGTTAAAGTTTATGTTCCATCATTATTAGATGAACATTATACTGTTACATTAAATGAATCTTGTTTGTCATCAAAAACTGGTATTACAGTTTATACAGATGATGATAGAAATCCAAATGTTTCAAAATATGATTTTGCTGAAGGAAGACATATTGTACATGCAGAAACAAGTGGTATGGATGTTATTTCTGTAAATAGTGAAGGCCATATTATTTATGCTGGATCATTATTATATGGCGGATACGCTTCACCAGCTGATAGTTTCTATTCAGGATTAAAGGAAGGAAATCCTATTATTACAAAATCATCAAGTGCAAATAAAAATGGAATTGTTGGCGATGTCTTTGCATTAGGCCCTAATTATGCTTCATGGAATGAATGGAATGCTCACAAAGGAGAGGCAGATGCTGCAACAAAATATGCTTATAGTGACTATGAATTATTAGTTCCAGAAGGTGGCTTTGTACTTACTGGTACAAGAACTAATAATAAAGCAATGCAATTATTGTGGGGACAAGTATTCGGAAGAGATCTTCAAGATAAATTGAATGATGGCTTTAATTCAGCAAAACCTGCTGGTACATTTGATAATGTAGTTATAAAATTGGATGTTGAAAATGGAGTTGCTCAAGTTAAAGTAGAAGTTGCAACAGCTGAATGGGTTGACCCTACTCTTCCTTCACAAGAAGAATTACTTTCAATGGAAGGATATGAAATTGCTCCATATGGAACTGATGATACTGATTTTTATTCAAATATGACACCTTCTGCTAGTAAGATAGATGTTACTGCAAGTAAGACACCAAATGTAGCATATTTGTTAGATACTTCTGGTATATCTTATAAAACAACTATTTCTTCAGCATCAGGTGGATATGCAATTAATGTTAGTGGATGGGATTTAGTTGCTACAAATTATTATATGATTCAAGAATGGACTGTTGAAGAAACATCATATAAATCAATTGCTTATCATGGTGCTGGCACAGAAACAATGTATAATAATGATAATTTAGCACCACAAGTCGGTACTGCTTTCAATGTTAAAGTTGGTACTGCTGATAATGCTGCTACTTGGGATGGACTTAAAGGTGCATGGAGTGTAGTAGTTTCTATTACTGGATATCCAGGTGTTGCTTTCTATTATACAGAATCAGATACTGAAAAATTATTATGGAGAGATAATGCTACATTCTCTGATAAATTTAAAGTAGATGGTGCTGGTGAAAGTTGGGATAATGCAAGATTTTATTGGGAATATGCTGATGAATCAACAAAAACTGAGAAAAAAGTTTGGTTCCATAGTGGTGGTATAAGTGTTACATTAACATTCTTATATAATCCAACAACTAATACAGTTTCAGCATATTAAAATCTATAATAAATAATAAAAATGAGGTTACAATTTAATTGTAGCCTCTTTTTTATGTGTGTTGGACATGTAAACTAACCACGAGTATTTATCACCAAGTGTAGTGAATCACAAGCAGTTAGCAGAAATGCTATGAATGAAAATGTGGAACTGCAAAATTTTTTGGCATATGAATTAGGCTAAATGTTGAATAAGATTGCAAAACAAGATTAAGTTGTAATTCCCTGTTATAGACATTTAAAAAGATCTAGAAAAGATAATAAATTTTAATCTAGATCTTTTTTTGAATATTTAAGTTCATTTGGTATAGATGAACTAAATGGAAGTAATGTATCAATATCA
>CANQTM010000006.1 GCA_947626825.1 uncultured Bacilli bacterium
AAATAGAATTATAGAACAAATACCACAAAAAAGTTGAATACAAAGTTATTTTTTGCATGCAAAAAAACATGGAAAAATTCCGAAATTTAGGCACTATTCCATGTTTTTATTTTCGTCGTTTTTCTGAGGATTCCTCCAAAGTTAAGATTTAATTTTTAAAGTTATGTAAATACTTTTTGGCAATAAATTGACTTTTTTTGTACATTTTTTAATATAAAGAGATTATAATAACTAAATTATTAATAAAAAAGTCACTAAAATTAAGTAGTGACCTTTAAAATTTTATATAAATTATAGATTTGTTTTTAATTTTTTTATAGATTCTTTCATATCTTCACTTTTAAAAAGATAACTTCCTGACACTAAAATGTCTGCACCAGCTTTTATAACTTTTTTTGAAGTTTTATCATTAATTCCACCATCTACTTCAATCAAACAATTGTAGTTATTTTCATCAATTATTTTTCTTAATTCGCTAATTTTATTTATGGCATTTTCATCAAAATCTTGTCCACCAAATCCAGGTTCAACAGACATAATTAAGACAACATCAATATTTTTAAGATATGGTAATAATACTTTGACATCTGTTTTTGGTTTAATAGAAATGCCACATAATACATTATTATCATGAATCATTTTTATAAGATTTTTAATATCTTTTTTATATTTTAATGATTCATAATGAAAAGTAAGTAAATCCGCATGATAATTAATATATTCTAAGGCATATTTAGTTGGATTTGTAATCATCAAATGAATATCTTTAAATATCGGATAATCACTTACAGCTTTGCAAACATTGCTTCCAAAAGAAATATTATCAACAAAATTTCCATCCATAACATCAAGATGTAACCAATCAGATTTTGATTTAATAATTTTTTTGATTTCTTTGTCTAAATGTTTAAAATTTGCAGCTAACAAAGATGTTGAAATCCTTATCATTTTTTTCTCCATACTTGTTTACCTTCTTTCAATTCTTTTACTATATGTAAATAGTTATTGTAACGAATTTCTAAAATTTTGTTTTTAGAAACTGCTTCTTTTACTGCACAATCTGGTTCATTAATATGATTACATGTAGCATAGCGACAATTATTAGCATATTTAGCAAAATCTTTAAAAATACGAGGCATGCTTTGTATATCAATATTAAGATCTAATCGTGAAAAACCAGGCGAATCAGCAACATATGAATTATTTATTAATATAAATTCTACTTCTCGTGTTTGATGTTTGCCACGTCCTAATTTTTCTGAATATGAACCAACTTGACGATTGTTTTCTTTTAATAAAGCATTTATTAATGATGATTTACCAACACCTGATTGTCCACATAAAATAACTTTTTTATTTGTTATAATTTTATCAATTTCTTCAATGTTAATATTTTTATATGATGAAGTTAAAATCACTTTATAACCAGCATCTTGATAATTCTCTAATATTTTTTTTTGGTTATCATCAATAAATTCACACTTGCTAACAACAATGATTGGTTCTATATTTTGCATTGTTAACGATATGATCATTTTATCAACTAAATAAAAATCAAAATTTGGTTTAATTGTAGACATTACTATTAAACCAATATCAACATTGGCAATAGGTGGACGTATTAATATATTTTTTCGTGGTAAAACATTTAAAATAATGGCAAAATCATTTTGTTTATCATAATCAAATTCAACTTCATCGCCACAAACTGGAATAATGTTTTGATTACGAAAATTACCTTTTGCTTTGCAAATATATATTTGATTATTTAAATTATTTAAAACATAAAATGAACCCGCTAAGGATTTAATAATAAAACCACGCATTATTTGTTCTTTCCTTTAAATAATTTAAATAAAAAAAATTTCTTTTTCTTTGAAGGATTTTTATAATTGTCAAAAGCTTTTTGTAAATCATTTCTAATTTCGTTAACAGATTGGTAACGTTTATCAGGACTTTTTTGACAACATTTATTAATGATTTGTTCAAAATCTATTGGAACATTTGGACATATTTTTCTAATTGATGGAAAAGGACATGAAATATGCATTTTAACGATTTCTATTTTGTTATCATCTTTTTTAATGTTGTATGGATATTTTCCTGAAAACATTTCATACATCAATATTCCTAATGCATAGATGTCTGATTGAATGGTAGCTTTAAATGTTTTAGCTATTTCTGGTGCTAAATATTGTGGTGTTCCTATAATAGAATCTTCATTTTTATATAAATTTTTATCATCATCAGTTATTGATGCTATTCCAAAATCTAATAAAACAACAGTTCCATCTGATTTTTTTATGATATTTTGTGATTTTATATCTCTATGGATAATATTTGCATTATGACAGCATTCAAGACCATCAATAATTTGTAGCATATAATTATATACTTCTTCAATTAATAAATAACCATGTTCTTTAATCAAATCTTTTATACTTGAACCTTTTACATATTCCATGACCAAATAAGGTTTATCATCATAGATACCACTTGAATAAATTTTCACTACATGAGGATTACTAATGGCAGCTAAGGTCATGGCCTCTTGACAAAACATTTTATAATTTTTATCATTAATTGAAATTTTAGCATTTAATATTTTAATAGCTACTAATTCTCTTGAAATTAAATCAGATGCTAAAAAGACAGAGGCATAGCCACCACTGCCAATTGATGTATGAATTATAAATCGATTGTCAATTTTTTTTAGTTCCATTAAAAATTATTGCTCCAAAAGAATCAAAGTAATATTGTCAGTACCACCTGCATTTAAAGCTTTATTTAAAAGGTTGTCTACTCTTTCTTCTGTTGAATCTACTTCAAGAATTGTTTTTAAAATTTTTCTATTATCAAGCATAGTATGCAAACCATCAGTACAAATTAAAATATTTTCTTTTTCATTTAATTTTATTTGCCCTATATCAACAGAAACATTTCTTTTAATGCCTAAAGCATTAGTTAAAACATGTCTTTTTGGATGTTTAGCAGCACTTTTATAACTAATTAAACCATTAAGTAATAATGTATTGACATAAGTGTGGTCAGTAGTAACTTGTTCAATACTATTGTCATCATATAAATAAATTCTTGAATCACCTATATGAGCATAAAAAATTTCTTTATTAATCATGACAACACCTGTTACTGTTGTTCCCATACCTTTTAAATTTTCATCTTTAAGTGATTCTTCATAAACAAATGTATTGGCATTTTGTAGAGTTTCAAATAGCCAAACGCCAATGTTTTTTGGTGGATTTTTAGGATCTAATTGTTCAAAGCCTTGATTTAGAAACTCAACAGTTTTATTTGCAGCAAAAGCTCCTCCTAAATGTCCACCCATTCCATCACAAGTGAAAGCCAAAAAATTGTTATTATCTTTAATTTTAATTGTATATGTGTCTTCATTTGTCGAACGAACGCACCCAATATCGGTTTTAGCAATTATTTTCATATTTTATTTCCCTCACTTTTTGCTCTTAATTGACCACATGCTGCCTCAATATCTTTTCCGAATTCTCTTCTTATTGTAACATTTATTTTATATTTTTTTAAGAGGTTATAAAAAATATTTATATTTTTTTCATCACTTCTTTGATATGGTGATTCATTAACCGCATTATATGGTATTAAATTAACATAACAACATAATCCATTTAAATATTGAATTAATTCTAAAGCATTTTCACTTGAATCATTAATTCCTTTAAGTAAAATATATTCAAAAGTCAAGCGACGATTAGTTTTATTGCAATATTCAACTAATGCATCTTTTAATTCTTGCATATTATAAGCCTGATTGACTTTCATTATTTTATTACGAATTAGATCATTTGGCGCATGTAATGAAATAGCTAAATTGATTTGCAATTTTTCATTAGAAATTTGTCTTATTTTAGGTACTAATCCAGATGTTGATACACTTATATGTCTTGCTCCAATTGCTAATCCTTTTGCCTCATTAATACAATAAATGAATTGCATAACATTGTCATAATTATCAAATGGTTCTCCAATTCCCATTATAACAACATGAGACACTCTTTCGTTTGTTTTATTTAAATCATGCTGTACAACCATGACTTCACTTGTCATTTCATTTGCTGTTAAATCTCTTATTTTTTTAAGAAGACCAGACGCACAAAAAGAACAACCCATATTGCAGCCAACTTGTGATGAAACACAAACAGCATTACCATAAATATAACGCATTAAAACTGTTTCCACTAAATTGCCATCTGATAATCTTAAAAGATATTTTATTGTACCATCAGAACTTATTTGTTTTTTTTCAATTTTAGGAATAAATATTTCATATTTTTCTTTTAATTTTTCCCTTAATTCTAATGATAAGTTACTCATTTGATCAATATCAGTGACTTGGCTTTGATAAAGCCATCTAAGAATTTGTTCACCATTATATTTTTTATAACCAAGGGATAATACTAAGTTTTGTAACCCTTCTAAGGTATAGCCATATAAATTTTCTTTCATAATATTATTCCTTAACAAGTTTAGCTATATAAAAACCATCTGAATTATATTCAAAAGGAAAAATTTGCTTTTCAAACATTTTTTTCATATTACTATGACGAGATAAAAAGGCCATTATCTGTCCATCATTTTCTTTTTTATTAATTGAACATGTTGAATAAACTAAAGTTCCATGCGGTTTTAAAAGAATATAAGCTTCTTCTAATAATTTTTCTTGTAAAAAGCAAATTTCATCTAGTTTTTGTGAAGTCAAATCTTTTAATATATCCGGTTTTCTTCTAATAACGCCTAATCCTAAACAAGGTGCATCCAATAATATTTTATCAAATGAAGCTATTAATTTTTCTTTTTCATGAAGTTTTGTAGAATCATAACAAACACAAGTTATATTAGAAAGCCCAAGTTCTTTTAGGTATTTTTTCATGATTTCTACACGATGTTGATGAATATCAATAGCTAATATTTTTCCTTCCTTATTCATTAATTCACATGCATATTGACTTTTACTTCCTGGAGCTGCACACATATCTAATAATTTTTCATTTGGTTTTGGATCTAATATTTCTACAACATATTGTGAAGATTCATCTTGAACTGAAATTAAACCTTGTTTAAATTCTAATGTTGAACTTATAGGAGTATTTCCTTGATATATTAAAGAATTATTGGCTAAGTTACCATTTATAAAATCTTTAGAATGATCTAAAATGTTTTGCTTTGTTGTTTTATGAATATTAACTCTAATTGCTAATGGTGGCTCTTTTAGATTTTCTTTTAAAATATTTAAAGTGGTTTCTTTTCCATAATGGATTTCCCACATTTTGATTACCCAAATTGGACAATTATAATAAATTGATAAATATTCATATTCATCTTTACAACAATTAATATCAAATGTTAATTTTTGTCTTAGTGATTCCCTTAAAATAGCATTAACAAACTTTCCTGTAGCATCGCTTGCAACTTTTTTTGCAATTGCCACAGCTTCATTTAAAATAGCGAATTCTGGGATTCTATCTAAATATTTTAATTGATATAATGACATTAACAAAATTATTTTAGCTTGTTCTTTTGGTTGATTTTTTGATAATTTATTAATTTCCCATTGTAATATTTTTTCATGAATTAAAGTACCATATACAACATTGGTTAATAATTTGGCATCTAAATCATTGATTTTATTTTCTCTAATTGTATGATCTATTTCAATATTGCTATAAGCATGTTTATAAAAAATGTTATATAAACATTGATAAATATAAAATCTAATATTATTTTTAGAATGTTCTTTTTTGGTGTTTTCAATTTTTTTATTCATAAACTTATAACAATTTGTAGGTATCTATATCATATAGAATACTACATTTCCTTTCTTTTATTTCTTTAGCAAATGTAACATTTATTTTATTTAAAGCTTCATTAATTAGAGAATGATTTTTTGATTTAATTAAAATTCTTAATTTTATTTTATTGTTTTCTTTAAAAACATATGGGAAAGCTGGGCCTAACAATTCAAATTCTTGATATTTATTTAAAAAATCAAATATTTTATCTCCTAATATACAAGCTTGATCAGCCTTTTCACACAAAATAGTAAGAGAAGACATATAAGAAAAAGGAGGATAATTTAATTTATGGCGAAAACGCATTTCTTGATTATAAAAAAGTTCATAATCGTGTTTGGCAACTAAAGAAATTGCATAATGTTCAGGATTATATGTTTGTATAACTACTTTACCAGGTTTGTCCCCTCGTCCTGCTCGTCCTGAAACTTGTGATAATAAATCAAAAGATAATTCGGCACTTCTAAAATCAGCAGCTGATAAAGAAATATCAGCATTGATAACGCCAACTAAAGTAACATCATGGAAATCTAATCCTTTAGAAACCATTTGAGTACCTAATAAAATATTAAAATCTTCTTTTTCAAATTTTTCTAAAATTTTTAGATGACCATTTTTGATATTTGTAGTGTCGTTATCCATTCTTAATAATTTAGCTTTAGGATAATTTTGTTGGATTATTTCTTCAATCTTTTGAGTGCCTGTTCCCATAAACAAGAAATCTTGTGAATCACATTTTGGACAAATATGATTAAATTTGATTTCATAATTGCAATAATGACATTTAAATTTATCACCATTTTTGTGATAGCTTAATGATAATTCACAATTAGGACATTTGAATGTATAGCCACAATTTCGACATGATACATATGGAGCATATCCTCGCCTATTTTGTAATAAAATTATTTTTTCATTATTATCTAAAGCATTATTTATTTCTTGATCTAAAGTCTTAGAAATCATATAAGAAAATTCGCTAACTTCATTACGCATATTAGCTATATAAACAGGAGGCAATTCTTGATTATTTGCTCGATGTCTAATATATACAATTTGATATACACCTTTCATTGCTCTTGCTTTAGTTTCAAAACTTGGAGTAGCACTTCCTAAAACTACTTTGGCATTAAAAAAGTTAGCCCGATAAATAGCAATATCTCTAGCGTGATATGTTGGACTTTGATCTTGTTTATAACTTGTTGATTGTTCTTCATCTAATATAATTAATCCAATATTTTTTAAAGGAGCAAAAATGGCACTTCTAGCACCAATAACAATTTTTGCTTGACCATTTTTAATTTTATCATATTGAATCTGTTTTTCTTTAGAGCTTAATGAACCATGCAAAATGGCAATATCAGTAAATCTTTGTTTAAATCTTTGAATTATCATAGGAGTTAATGATATTTCTGGGACTAAAACAATTACGCCTTTTCCTAATGAATGATAATATTCGCAAAGATTCAAATAAACTTCTGTTTTGCCACTTCCTGTAACGCCTTGTAATAAAAAAACTTGTTTGTTACTATCAATAATTGTTTGATAAGCTTTTTTTTGTTCGTCATTTAAATTATGGAAATTATCTTTTTTTTGATAATCTTTAAAATAATCATCAGTTACTTTTACAAGTTTAATGTTTACAAGATTATATTTAATTAAAGTATTAACTTGACCAATTGGTAAATCTTTTAATAAAATTCCATTATTATTTTTAATTTTGTCAAGTAATTCAATTTGTTTTGGTTTTAAATTATCATAATTAATATTTTCGTTTATATAAACTTTTTTAAGTTGTTTATATTTGATTTCTTTTAAAGATGTTTTTGCAGGTTTATAAGTTGGAGGTAAAATTGTCTGCAAACAACTAATTAATGGTGCTACATATTCTTTTGACATATATTTTGCCAAATTAAATAATTCATTATCCAAAATAGGATTTTCATCTAAAACTTTATAAATGTATTTGTAATTTACATTATCTTTTTGACATAAATTTTCATAACTTAAATCACTATGTCTTAGATCAATTACATAACCTACAATATTTTGATGTCCAAAAGGAACATAAACACGACAACCAATAGAAATAGATATATCATCATTGCAAATATAAAAATATAGATTGTCCATATTTGAAATATGATATTCAATTAATACGGTTAAAATTTTCATAATTTCCCCCAACGATAAAAAACGATAATTATTTTGTCATTTTCAAAATAATATCATGAATAGCTTTACTAGCATTTTCAACAGTATCATTAACTACTAAAAAATTATAATTATCTTTCAAAGACATTTCTTTTTTAGCTTTTGATAGTCTTTGAGATACAACATCTTCGGATTCGGTTCTTCGACCACGAATTCTTTTTTCAAGTTCTTCAAATGATGGTGGAATCATAAAAATTGTTATGGCTTCTGGACATTTTTCCATAACTTGTTTAGCTCCTTGAACTTCAATTTCTAAAAGAACATTTTTTCCTTCTTTTAGTAATTCTTCAACATGTTTTTTAGGAGTTCCATAGTAATGGCCAACAAATTTGGCATATTCTAAAAATTCATCATTTTTAATGGCCTTTTCAAAATAATCGTTATCAACAAAAAAGTAATGCACACCATCAATTTCATTAGAGCGTGGTTTTCTAGTTGTCATAGAAATAGAATAAGTTAGATTTATATCATTATTTGCTAATAATTTTTCTCTAACAGTTCCTTTTCCAACACCACTTGGACCACTTAAAACAAATAACTTTCCAATCATATGAGTGCCTTTCTAAAAAAGTAAATATTTCCAATATTTACATTTTTAAATATTATATCATTTCTCTGTAAAGATGTAAATTTAATGTAAAAAAATATTCTTTTTTAAATTTGCTATTATTGATAATATTTTCTAGTAAATAGAATTGAAATTGTTTATAATAAATTTGATTTTAAATATTGGAGATTATTTTATGGCTTTAGATTATTTAACTTTTCAAAGGATCATTACGTTATTAAAAGAAATATTAGAAAATGGTCGTATTGTAAAAATTAGTCAAGTTTCAAATGAAGAATTTTTATTTATAATTCGAAAAGAAAATCAAAATTATGATTTGCTTATTTCAACACATCCCAATATGAGTTATATAAATATTTTATCAAACAAAATAGCAAGTAATCATATCAACAGCAATTTATTGATGATTTTTAGAAAATATTTAGACAATGGTAAAATAATTTCGTTTACTCAGCAAAATAATGATAGAATAGCTAAAGTTATAGTTCAAAATAAAGATGATTATTTTAAAAATACTATACATAAACTTTACATTGAATTAATCGGAAGAGCTTCAAATATAATTTTAACTGATGAAAACGACATAATTATTGATTCATTGAAAAAAATACCTTTAGAATATAGTAATATAAGAACAATTCAACCAGGTATTAAATATACCCTTCCAGATAAGCCAAACGAAGAAAGTTTACCATATGATCTTCAAAATGAAATAAATTATTTAAATTGCGATTATAATGAAATTAAAGATAAAATCCTTGAATCTAACGACATTTATATTGTGACTAAAGATAATAAAAGCGATTTTCATTTTATCCCATTTACTTACTTGAATGGTCATATAGAAAAATATCAATGGAATATTGGACTGGAAAAATATTATGAAAATGCACTAAGTCAAGAACGTCATCGTCAATTCACTTCACAACTAGTAAAAATTGCTAAAAATGAGATTAAAAGAAGCGAAAAGAAAATAAAAAAATTACAAGAAGAATTGCAAATATCAAAAGAATCAACTATCTATAAATATTATGGTGATTTACTTTTAACATATCTTCAAGGTCAAAATATTCATACAGATAAAGTTGAAATTTTTGATGAAGAAAAAAACACTAATGTTGTTATACCATATGACATTCGTTATGATTTATATCACAATGCTAATTTATATTATAAAAAATATCAAAAATCAAAGGTTGCCATCTTAAAAATTCAAGAGCAAATTGATTTATGTCAAGATAATATTGAATATTTTAATGGTATCTTATATCAATTAGACAATGCTAATTATTTAATTGCTACTGAAATTCAAGAAGAACTAACAAATCTTGGATATATTAAATCAAAAAATAATTATAAAAATCATAAAAATAATTCAAAAAAAATAAAACCAAAAATTTACAAACCACTAACCATTAAATATAAAAACATTATAATTTATGTTGGGCAAAATAATTTGCAAAATGAATATTTAACTTTTAAGATTGCCAAAAAAACTCACATGTTTTTTCACATTCAACAAGGTGCTGGATCCCATGTTGTTGTTTGTAGTGATGTAATTGATGATAATTTAAAATTATTTGCTGCAAATATTGCTGCTTACTATTCTACATATAAGATGTCATCAACAGTGGCAGTTAATTATACATTAATCAAAAACATAAAAAAAATACCTGGTGGAAAACCAGGAAAAGTAATTATTAACAATTATAAAACTATTTATGTTGATCCAAATTATGATTTATTTAAAGATTATATAGTTTAAAAATTCCAGAACAAAATCTGGAATTTTTTTGAAAATATGTTTTAACGTGTCATTGTTGAATTGTTTCCATGGCAAATGTTTTCCATTGAAGTTGTTCTTGAAACTTGATATACATATCTTGGTACATAATGATTAACGATATGATTTCTTACTGGGATAATAACTGGTTGATTATAGCAATAAGTACAATGAGTACAAACAACTCTTTCAGGACAAACTATTGGAGTAACATTACATGGACAACCACAACCACTATTGGCATATGTTGTATTATTATTCATAAAAACCTCCTTGAAAATGATAAGGACTATAGTGGATTGCTATAGTCCCTTATATTTATATTAAACAGCCCACCAAGCACCGATGATTACAAGTAAAATAAATAAAACTAGGAATAAAGCGAAACCGCCACCACCGCAATTACCATTTTGTAAAAACATGATTGTATCCTCCCTTCTTTTTAAAATTAAAAGACTATATAAGGAAATCTATTTAGTATAGATAAATTGAACCGATAATAACGAGTAAAATAAATAAAACTAAGATTAGAACAAAACTTGTACTGAAACTACCACTATTGCCATTGCAGCATGTTGGTGTTGGAGTAACAGTTTGACATCCACATTGGTTGTTCATAATTTCCCTCCTTTTCAATATTATATTATGAGAGAACAAAAAAAAGGTGCATATAGCACCTAATTTAACTTGATAACTTTATTATCTTAAAATAATAAAATCAAATGTAGAATTTTCTTCTTTAACTTCACAAGTTGTTTTGCCGTTTTTTCTCATTGTATCTTTAACAACATCTAATGCTTTGTTAATGTCTACATCAGAAAAAGCAGTTCTTTGTCTTAAAAGTTGTTTAATGTTGCTTGTTGAACATGTTTTACCTTCATATAACCATTTGAAATCATCATCAGTAACTTCTTCAGCAGGTTCTTCTTGTGTTTGTTCGCTAACTTCTTCAACTGGTTCTTCTTCAGCAACTGGAGTTTCATCAACAACTTCTTCTGTGGCTGTTTCTTCAGTAACTGTTTCTTCAGTAACTTCTTCAACAGTTGGAACAATTTCTTCTTCTTCTGCCATTTCTACATCAATTGGTTCTGGTTTAGGATCAATTTCAAAATAAGGTTTAAAAGTTAGAACATTGTGTTCAGGAACGATTTCAGCTTGATGAGTAATAAGATTAATTTGTTCTTTTGCAGCTGTTTTTCTTAGTTTTAGAACACCAAAACCAGAAATTTTGATAGGTTCATCAACACTAATTTGTTCTCTCATGTAGTCAAATGTGCAATCGTAGAAAATTTTAGCTTCTTTTCTTGAACAACCAGTTTTTGCAACAATAACGTCAATCCATTCTTTTTGCTTCAACATTAGAAATTTCCTCTCTTTTTTTAATTTTCTACCTCACTATAACACCTTTTTTTATTAAATGCAATACTTTTTACAACTTTTTTTCGAGTAATGCAATACTTTTTTAAAAAATTAGTCTTTTGAAAACAAAAAACAGGGCAATAATTGATTTTGGAGGTATATAATAAATATTATATAAATGTGCTTTAAAAAATATTTTTTTGTTGAAAAGAGATTATAACTGCGCTATAATATAAAACGCAATGTTAAAAAAGGAGGCTTTTCATTATATGAAAAAGAAACTGACAGTTGCAACAATGTTACTTGCTACATCCTTAATTGCTGCAGGATGTGATAGTTCATCTGTTGACTACAAAGAAAACGAAAATGGTCAGTCAATTATCTTCACATTAAAAGATGGTGACAAAGTTATTGAAGAATATACTGCTGATGATTTACTAAAAGAATTACAAGATAACTCTTCAGCTACATCTAGACTTTATAGTGAAATTTCAAGAAAAGTATTTGCTCAATATGCAAAAGACACTTTAGATGAAAATAAAATTGAAGACATTAGATCAGATGCTGAAGATGAAGTAGAAGATTTTAAAAATGACTGTAGCACTAATGCTAAATCACAAGGGGTTGACTATGATACTTATCTTGAGCAACAACTTGCTAGTAGAGGTGTTGAAACATTAGAAGAACTTGAAGCTTTAGAATTTGATGAAGGTTTGAAAGAAGAAGTTCTTGAAGATTATGTCAAAAACGATGGCCACTATAACTATTTCTTACAAGAATATCTAAAAACATATACTCCATTTCAGGTTAAACATGTTTTAGTTGCAGCAAACACAGCAGATACAAAATTTAAAGATGGAACAATGACAACTGATAATGCTAGAAAATTATTAAATGTCATGAATCGTTTTAAAGATGGAGAATCATTTGCATCCGTAGCTGAACTTACTGATGATACATCAAGTAAAGATAATGGTGGTATTATGCCATTTAATCAAGCACAAGATTATGTTGCAGAATTTAGATTTGCAACTTATGCTCAAGAAATTTTTAAACTTGATGCAAGTAATGTAAACCTTTTAGATAGTTCAAATGAAGCAGATCAAAAGAAACTATTTAACCAAAGATATAAAATTGCCAAAGATTTGCATATTGTAAATGTCG
Source organism: uncultured Bacilli bacterium (assembly GCA_947626825.1). Classification (GTDB taxonomy): domain Bacteria; phylum Bacillota_I; class Bacilli_A; order RFN20; family CAG-631; genus CAKPXW01. Next base: position 12,929 of record CANQTM010000006.1, read on the forward strand.
ATGATGAAGTAGAAGAAGAAAAAAAGAAAGAAGAATTCAAAAAATCTGAATTATATTCTGTTTATGAAAATGGTATGACTGCTATTAATTTTTCAGACATTATGAAGTTAAATGACAAAGTTACTGATACTATGGCAGGAGCATACAATTATTTCACAGATGGTACTCCAAAAGGAAATGATATTCCTACAATTGCTGAACAACCATATGAAATGAATGTTAATAAATATAATGATGATGGTGAATTAAACCCTAAATATTATGAAGAATATGAACTTGAAAGAAATCAAATTTTCAACAAGACATTAAATTCTCATAAAGTTCAATATATTAAACTTGATGATGCTGAATTGACTAAAAATGCTCATAGCACAGAAGTTTATATTGGTAAAGAGCCAACTAAAGTTTTAGCTGATGAAGATGGAAATCCAATTTTCTTTGCATTAGCATCAACAGGTATTCATTTTATGGCAATGGTATGGAATAGTTATAATCCAACATCAGTTAGTTTAAAAAATGAAGTTAAAGAATCATTAGCTAATATTATTTTAGAAAACAATACTGAAATTACAAAACCTAGTACTGATGATGGAACTGGTGCAAACTTATATAACGCTGTTAAACAATATTATGAAGACAAAGAAGACAAAGGTGAAAATGGACTTAAAGAATTTGATCAAGAACTAAATAATGCTTACTTTACTTTATATAACAATGATGATAAAGATTTAGAAAAATACAAATATACATATATTGGTAGAAACAATGCTTACATTTCTAAATCATCAACACAAAGCAATAGTAATTCATTATTAAGTGACATTACATCATATGCTTCATCATTAGAATATTATTTATTTAATGCAATTGTTTTCCCTGTTGATGTTGTTGATGGAAAAAATATATTCAATGATATTTTAGCATCAAAACATTATGATATTTCATTCTATGATGCTTCATTAAAAGATGCAGTAAAAGATTATGTTCAAGATACAATATCTTCAACTGATGATTCATTTACATCATCTGTTGAATCAGCAGCAGAAACATATGGTTCTAAACTTGCCCGTGAACAAGAAGTCAAAGATTCAATGGAAAATTGGATGTTTGAAAATAAAAAAGCTTAATTAAAGGAGGAAATGAAAATGAAAAGAAATAAATTATTAATTTTATCTTTATTAGCATGTACTCTTTTAGTTGGCTGTAATGAAGGATCACATATTAAAGATGGTTCAAATTTTGTTGGACAAGTTGGTAATGGTGATCAAACTATCGATACAGAATTAAATTTACAAAAATTTTATGAAACTTTAAAAACTTCATCAGGTGGTTCTGTTGCAGTACAAACATTATTAGAAAAACTTGCAAGTTATGAATATAGTGATGAATTCTTAGCAGCAACACATGATACATTTAATGTTAAAAATTATCATACAACTGATACATTGAAAAAAGATATCGAAAAAGTATTTCAAGATATTGTTGATGGTACAACATATTTAGATGAAGATGGTAATTTTGATCCTGATGCTTTTAGAGATTATGTTACTGAAACTTTAGATTATGAAGTATCAACAGAAACAAAAACTAGTTCTAATTATATTGGCGATTCTGAATTAAGAGATAAATTAGTTTATAATTATGATGAATATATTGAAGATTCAATTAAACCAAGTGCATTAATTGATTATATTTATCAAGATTATGTTACTAGTTCAACAAAATATAAAAGCCAATTTACAAACCAATATGCTGTTAGACTTGAAGTATTAAAATTAGATTATGATACTACAAAATTAAATGGTTCTTGGAATGAAAAATTAATTAAAGATGTTAAAGCTATTACTAAAAATCAAGTTAGTGAATTTGGTACAGATTATTCATTTGTTACTTTCAATTCAGATAATCAAATGATAGTATTTACAACAACTAGCGATAAATTATCTTATGAAGTTTATGATTTAGATGAAGCAAATGTTGAAAAATATGTTCCAGCTTATGAAACTTTAGATGGTGATAAAACTCAATTTGATCAATGGGATATCACAGATCTTAATAGTGACGATGCTCAAACAGTTAATTCATTAAAAATTGCTGATAAGAAAGTCGCATCTAAATCTTGGGAAATCACAACTAGTTCTACTTCTAATGGTGAATTCTATAAACATATTGAAGATGTTTTGATTGCTCGTAAATTATGGAAAATTGATTATGAAGTAATTCTTGCTAAAAATTATGACTTTAAAACAGCAAAATATAATGCTATGACTGAAACTGAAAAAACTGAAGCTCAAGGTTTCTCTAGCACATATTCAAGCTCTAATACTAAACCAATTAAAGAAGTAACAAAACAAAATAAAATAACTGCTCAACAAGCAAAATATTATAGTGAGCCAGATTATTATACTAGAAGTACTTATACAAATGTATTACCTACAGCTTTATCTTCATTAAGAGGTACTTCTGCTAAAGATTTAATGTCTCATTTAGTAACATTTAAAGAAGGCGCTGCTGATAGTGGAGCAATCTATAATGAAAATGATTTAGAAGTTGCAACTTCTAGAGTTGATAATTATTTCTTATTACCAAATGGTGATTCTGCTACAGACCCTGTTTATTTGGATACAAGTTCTAATACTTATTATATTTGTGAAGTGTCTTCATGGTATGGGCTATATAGAACAAATGATCCATTAAAATCTAATGCTGCAACTAAAACAGTTTCTAATTATCAAATCGAATCTTACCAAGCTGGTAAAATGGAAACTTGGAAATTAGATAATAATAGTTATGTTAAAGCTGGAGATGACATTCTTTATAGTAATAATCCTGATTCAAGAGCTAAATTTGAAGATGTTATTGAATTAGTTCAATTATCTGCAGATAATATTCTAACTGATGCTATGAGAAAAGAAGCAGTTGTTGCTTTATTTGAAAAATATCAATTAGAAATTAATGATCAAGATATTTATGATTATGTATTAGATCAATATCCTGATTATTTTGGAGAAGATTAATTTATTGTTTATTAAAACATCAAAGTCATAACTGGCTTTGATGTTTTTTAAAAGGAGAGAGACTCATGGAAACAACAAATAGAAATAATGTAATTTTATTTTGGAATATTTTAATATCTATAATTGGTATTATTTTAGGTATTATATTTATTTTTGCTGATCCTGAAGATATTTTAAAAATTGCTGGTATTATCTTAGGTATTTATTTAATTTTTAATGGAGTATTAATATTTTTATCTTCAACAATTCAAACTACTTTAATGGAAAAATATAATAATATGATAATATCTATTATATTATTCATATTAGGCATATTGTTATTATTTGTTCATCATTATGTATTTTCAATTGTTGCTGGAATCTTTTTGATTATCATTCCAATTTATCGTATTATTGCTAATCATCAACATTTTGAAACATTTAAAAAAGAAATTGTTCATTTAGTATTAGGTGCAATTTTGATTTTCTGTGGCATTAATACTTTAACTAAAATTATTTTTTACATTTTAGGTGGTTTAGTTATCTTACTTAGTATTGTTTATTTAATTTTCTTTTTAATTAATTATTTTAAAGCAAAACATTTAATTAAGAAAAAAGAACAAGAAAATAGTGTCATAGATGTATAATTTTATTGCTAAAAATTTTTAAACATATATAATTATATTGTAGTGGAGGAGAATTTATGTCAAAGAAAGAAAAAAAGGGATTCGTAAAAGAATTTAAAGAATTCATTGCTCGTGGCAACATAGTTGATATGGCAGTTGGTGTAGTTGTAGGTGGTGCGTTTACAGCAATTGTTAATACTTTGGTTAGTGCTGTATTAACACCATTAATTAATTATGTTATTTATTTAATTTGTGGTGGTAATACTAAAGCATTTACAGGCCTTGATATTACTTTAATTCCTGCAACTATAAATACTGAAACAGGTGCAATTGAAACTGAAGCTACTGTTTTAAGCTTTTCTAGTTTAATCACTGCTATTATAAACTTCCTTTTAATTGCTTTAACTTTATTTTGTATTGTTCGTGTTATTAATAGAGTTAGAGAAGAAGCAGATGCAATGAAAGCAGAAAAAGAAAAAGAAAAAGCAGCTGCTGAAAATGTTAATAATGAATAATTTTAACATTTAAAAACATAGTAAATATTAAAAAAGAAGTAAGTATGTAACATGCTTCTTTTTTTGTGATAAATTTTCTATAAAAATAAAAAAAGAAGAGTTGACGAACTTATTAAATTTAATAAGAACTGGCAAATTGCAACTAGGACAACTCTTCGCCAATATTATATGTCAATTGAAAATAAAAAGTCAATAATAAATTATTTGGTATAAATTGTTAATTAAGATGAATAAAAATGAAATTCTACATTAAATTTATCTTTTCAAGTTAATGTTTTTTTATGTACAATTATTAATGGAAAACGAGCTATTAACTTGCTTCTTTTAATTTTTACAATAAAAAAATAAGCCAATAAAAATTAGCTTAAATTATTTTAAAATAAGTTTATTTACAAAACCATTTATCATTTATAATTTTTAATATTGTGTTCAAAGCATTTTCATCATTTTTAATCCAAATCATATCTGCAAATTGATTTTTAAAAAAAGTTTTTTGTCTTTTTGCATATTGATGAGTGTGAATTTTCATTAAAGAAATAGTTTCATCTAATGATAATTCATTTTTTAAATATTTTGAAATTTCTTGATATCCTATAGCTTTGCTTGCTGTTGAATCAGTAATATTATTCTTAACTTCTTCAATTACATTATTTTTAAACATTTCATCAATTCGTTTATCTATTTGTTGATTGATTTGTTCTTTATCAAGATATAAACCAATTATTAAAGCGTCATAAATTAATTCATGTTTTTGATTAGTTAATATTTCTGTTTTTGTTTGTCCTGTTTCTTTATAAATACTTAATGCCCTAATAACACGGCGACGATTATTTTTATGAATTTTAAGTGCTGCTTCTTTATCGATTTTAAGTAACATTTCATATAATTCATCATTAGTTTTATCTTGATATAATTTTTCCATTTCAATATTGGAAATGTTTTCTTTCAAAAAAGTATAATCATATAGTGCAGCTTTAATATATAATCCAGTTCCACCAACAACAATTGGTATAATATTTTTTTGATTTAATTGTTTTATTATTTTTCTTATATTATGTTGATATTCATCAACATTATAATTTTCTTTGATAGATTTTATATTTAACAAATGATGAGGAATGTTTTCTTGTTTTTGATTAGTTATTTTATCAGTTAAAATATTAAATTCTTTATATACCTGCATGGCATCGCCATTGATAATTTCACTATTTAAAGCTTTAGCAAGTTTTATAGACATAGATGTTTTACCAACGGCAGTTTGTCCTAAAATAACAATTACTTTTTCCATAATATCATCTATGCCCTTTTAAAGAATTTTTCTAATTCATATTTACTATATTTTATCATAGTGGGACGACCATGAGGGCAAGTATATGGATCTTCACATTTAAATAAATCATTGATGATAACTTGCATGTCTTCTTTTGTCAAAAAAGTATTACCTTTTAAAGATGCTTTACATGCAGCAGTAGCAATAGCATAATCAATAATTGTATCTTCATCAATTTTTTTATTAGTTATAATTTGATTAATAACATCATCAACATATATTTTTAAATCAACACGATTAAAATAATAAGGGATTGTAGTTATTTTAATAGTTGAATTACCAAATTCTTGAGCATCAATATGAAGTTTATGTAGTAATGATATATTTTCCATTACTATTTGAAATTCATTTAATGGAAGTTTGATAATTAAAGGTACAAGCAAATTAGTAATGGCTGCAGGTTCTTTAAACAATTTTTTATATTTTTCATAGCGAACTCTTTCTTGAGCAGCATGTTGATCAACTAAAATAAAGCCATCAAATGATTGCGCAATAATATATGTACCATGAATTTGTCCTATTATTTCATAGTCATTATTTGTTTCTTTTTTATCATCAAATTTAATAAAATCTTGATATGAACGATTATCATATGGTTCATCAGTTTCAGAAATAATATTTGAAAAATCAAAGAAGCCTTGTTGGTTTATTTCTTTTGATTTTTTTATTTCTTGATTAATTGTTTGATTATTACCTTTTAGTGTGGCTTTAATGACATTTTTAATAAGTTCTTTTAATTCTATTTCTTTAGATATTCTTATTTCTTGTTTTGTAGGATGGACATTTACATCTAATAAAGTCGCATCAGTTTCAATATATAAAACAGTATAAGGATAACGATTGTCAAATAAAAATTCATGATAACCTTCAATAATACAATCACTTAATATTTTATTTTTAACGCATCGTTTATTAGTAAAAGTAAAAATACCATATCTATTAGCTCTTGAAATAGATATATTACTTGTATATCCATATATTTTAAAATCATTATTATCTATAGAAAAAGGTAACATATTTTTGGCAACATTTAAACCATAAATATTTCCTAAAATAGCAATGATATCATTATTTCCAGCAGTTGAAAAAATAATTTTACCATTACTTGATAAAGTAAAGGCAATGTTTGGATTTGCTAATGCCAAACGATATACAACATCAGTTATGTAAGATAATTCACTATTGTCTGATTTTAAATATTTAAGTCTTGCAGGTGTATTATAAAAAAGTTCTTCAACTTTAATATCAGTTCCTTGATTACAAGTACTATTAGATATTTCTTTAATTTCAGAATTAATGCAAAATAATTTAGTTGCAACATCATTTCCTTCTTCTTTAGTTAACAAAGTAAATTTACTAACAGAAGAAATAGCACTTAATGCTTCACCACGAAATCCCATTGTTTTAATTGCAAATAAATCTTGATCAAAATGAATTTTACTTGTGGCATGTCTTTTAATTGATAAAGTAGCGTCATCTTTTGACATACCAATCCCATTATCTTTAACTTCTATTAAAGTACGTCCTCCATCAACAATAATAATATCAATTTTATTTGCTTTAGCATCTATTGAGTTTTCTACTAATTCTTTTACGACAGAACTTGGCCTTTCAACAACTTCTCCAGCTGCAATTTTATCGGCTAAAGAAGCATCTAAAATATTTATTCTATTCATAATTAGTGTCCTTCTTTGATTTTCTTTTGCAATTCAAATAAATAAGATAAAGCTTCAAGAGGAGTCATTTCTAAAGGCCTTAGATTTTCAATTTCTTGAATATAACTTGGTTTTTCTTGTTTCTTTTCACTAGGTGCAACTATGTTACTTGTAACAATAATGTTACCATTACTTTCTTTTAATTTTAATATTTCTTTAGCACGATTTAACAAATCATCGGGCAAATGAGCAAGTCTTGCAACATTTATACCATATGATTTATTAGTGGCACCAGGGACCATTTTATATAAAAAAGTTATTTTATCATTTTCTTCAATAACAGCAGCATGTAAATTAACTAAACTTTGTATGTTTTCTGCTAATGATGTTAATTCGTGATAATGAGTTGAAAATAAAGTAATACAATTTTTATTAGCACATAGATATTCAATTATAGCTTGTGCTAAAGCCATTCCATCAAATGTTGCAGTACCACGACCAACTTCATCAAACAATATTAAAGATTTTTCACTGCTATATTGTAAAGCATAATTAACTTCGTTCATTTCTACCATAAATGTTGATTGTCCAGAAATTAGATCATCACTAGCACCAATTCTAGTATAAATTCCATCAAATAATGGTAAATTAGCCTGACTTGCTGCTACAAAACAACCAATTTGGGCCATAATAGAAGTAATTGCAACTTGTTTCATAAATGTGGATTTACCGCCCATATTTGGTCCTGAAATCAATACAAAATGCTGTTTTTGATTGATTTTGACATCGTTAGCAACATAATTGTCAAAACGATTGATAACTTCCATTATTGGATGGCGACCATTAACGACTTCAATTATACCTTCTTCATTAAATGTTGGTCTAACATAATGATTAGTAGTTGAAACTTCAGCAAAAGCAACCATTACATCAATAAATGATATAACATCAGCTACTTCTTGAATCTTTTTAGTTAATGATTTAACATATTCTCGCAATTGATTAAATAATTCATATTCTAAAGCTACAATTTTATCTTCAGCTGTTAAAATGTATTTTTCTTTTTCTTTTAATTCAGGAGTAATAAATCTTTCGGCATTTGTTGTTGTTTGTTTTCTAATATAATTATATTCATCTTTAATAAGTGGTAAAAATGAATTAGTAACTTCTATATAATATCCAAAAACTTTATTGAAACCAACTTTTAAATTTTTAATTCCTGTTTTTTCTCTTTCTTGATTTTCTAAATTAGCAATGAAACTTTTACCATCATTTGATGCAAATCTTAAATCATCAAGTTGTGAATCATAACCATCTTTAATCATGCCACCTTCTTTTGTTGTTATTGGTGGATTTTCAACAATTGCTTTTTCGAGTTTTTTGGTCATTTCTTCTAAACAATCAATTTTATCGGCTTGATTATTTAAATTTAAATCATTTAATGTTTTTTTGATTTGTGGCATTACTACAAAAGATTTTTTAAGTTGTAATAAATCTCTTGCATTAGCATTACCATAAGAAATTCTAGCAATTAAACGTTCAAGATCATATACTTCATCAAGTTTTGTTATTAATTCTTGTCTTGCAATATAATTGTTAGTAAAAATTTCTACAGTATCAAGACGTTCATTTATTTGATTGATATCATATAATGGTTTTATAATATATTTTTTTAAAAGTCTTGCGCCCATAGCTGTTTTTGTTTTATCTAAAAGCCAAAATAGTGAACCATAACGTTCATTACTTTTCACAGTACGTATAAGTTCAAGATTTAATGCAGAATTGCTATCAATTTTCATATATTGATAGGTCTTTACTACATTAGCTATTTTCAAATATTCAATTGGTCTTTTTTGTGTTGTTGTTAAATAAAATATTAATTTTGAAATTGTTTCAACTTGGCGAACATCTCTTATATTTGAAGTTATTTCAAATACTTCAAGTAAAATAGATGATTCTTCAGAAATAGTTAAAAATATTGGTGTTCTTTTTGAAATATAAGCACCATATTTTTCTTTAAATTTATTTGTACAAACTAATTCTTTAATTTCTAAAGAAATTAGTTCATTAATCAATAAATCAATATCATTACTCACATTATAAACATTTAATTCTCCAGTTGATAAATCACAATATGCTAAAGTGAAAAAATCAGAATAATCATCAACATAAGCTAAATAGTTATTGTCTTTTTCATTTAAACCAACATCGATTAAAGTTCCTGGAGTAATAATTTGTACGACATCTCTTTTAACTAGTTTGTTTTTAGCTAATGCAGGGTCTTCAAGTTGTTCAACAATACCAACTTTAAAACCATTTTTAATTAAAGTTTCTATATATTGATTGATGGCGTGATATGGAACTCCACACATTGGTATACGATCTTCCACGCCAGCATTTTTTCCAGTTAAAACCAACTCTAAAACTTTTGAAGCAATTTTAGCATCTTCAAAAAAAAGTTCATAAAAATCACCTAATCTAAAAAGTATTAAAGTATCAGGATATTGTTTTTTAATATCCAAATATTGCATCACCATTGGTGAATATTTTAATTCTTTTTCTTCCATACAATCACCTACAAACTAATAATAGTTTAGCATATATTGTTTTTAAAAAAAACAAAAAATTGGTTAATTTACTTATAAAATAACTTTAATAAATTGAAGTAAAGTGCTATTATTAAGAGTGCTTGGAGGACAAAAAATGGTTTATCAAAGTAAAATGGTTTTAAATACTTATAATTTAGCTAAAAAATTGTCTAAATATTTAAAAGGCGGCGACATTGTTTTATTAAATGGCGATTTAGGTGCTGGAAAAACCACTTTTGTTAAAGGATTTGCTAAAGCTATAGGTATTAAAGATGTTGTTACTAGTCCTACTTTTACTTTATTAAAAACTTACAAAGCAAAATTATATAATTTAGTTCATATTGATGCATATCGATTAGTTGAAGATTCTTTTGCTGAAATATATGATTATTTAAATGATGAAAACGTAATTTTTATTGAATGGTCATCTTGCTTAACAAACAATGAAATATTTAAAGAATGTTTAGAAATAAATATTGAATATGTCAATGAGAACACTAGAAATTTTATATTTAATGCCAAAGGTGAAAGGTATTTAAAAATATTAAAGGAGTTTTTGAAAAATGATTAGTTTATATCTTGATACTTCTTGTAAATATTTATGCATTGGCATAGCAAAAGATTATCAAATAATTTATAAATATCAACAAGAAAGTTTTAAAAAGCAATCAGAAATGACCATTCCAGAATTAAAAAAAGCTTTAGAATATTGCCATTTTACTTTAAAAGATATTGATGAAATTAATGTAACTATTGGTCCTGGATCATTTACTGGAATTCGTATTGGTATGACTATAGCTAAGGTTTTGGCAAGTATAAATAAAATACCATTAAAAACTATTTCTTCTTTAAACGCTTGTGCATCTATTGGTAAAAAAATAGTTATTTTAGATGCCAAAGCTAATAGAGTATATCTTGGAATATATAATAACAATCAAAAAATAATAGATGAATGTGTTGTAGAAATAGAAACATTAAAAGAAATGTTAAAACAATATTTAGATTATGATGTGGTTTTAGATAGTTATCTAATAAATAAAGAAAGTGATTCTATTGATATAATTGAAAATATGAATAGAATTTCTAAAACAATTAAACCAATAGATGATGTTGATAATTTAATACCAATTTATTTAAAGGATCGCTAAAATGACTATTCAAATATTAAGTCTTAGAAAAAAAGATTTAGATAAAATTATTGAAATAGAAAATGAATCTTTTGTAAATTCATGGACTATTAATGATTATATAAATGAAATGACTCATAATCCATTTGCTTATTATCTAAAATTAATTGATAAAGATAGTCAAGAAATAATGGGATTTGTAGGCTTTTATATAATGTTTGAACATGCAGAAATTTCTAAAATTGCTATTGCTAAAAAATATAGGGGCTATAAATTATCTAAATTATTATTAACAGATGTTATTAAAAGAATTAGTTTGGCAAATTGTGAAAATATCACTTTAGAAGTTCGTGTTTCTAATATTGTTGCCATTAATTTGTATCAAAAATTAGGCTTTGAAATAATAAATACTAGAAAAAAATATTATCCTGATGGGGAAGATGCCTATTTGATGAATAAAAACTTAAGAGAGGAAGATTAACTATGATTATATTAGCTATAGAAAGTTCATGTGATGATACATGTGTTGCTATCTTAAAAGATAAAGAAATATTAGCTAACATAGTTTCTTCACAAATAGAATTTCATAATAAATATGGTGGAGTTATGCCAGAACTTGCTTCACGTTTACATGTTGAGAAAATAACATATGTATTAAATGAAGCCCTTAATAAAGCAAATCTTGCTATAAAAGATATTGATTATATTGCTTTTACTGTAGGACCTGGACTTGTTGGTTCTTTACATGTAGGTATGCAAACTGTTAAAACTTTATCATTATTATTAGATAAACCTTTAGTTCCTATTCATCATTTAGCTGGTCATATTTATGCTAATCGTTTTGTTAAAGATTTTGAATATCCTTTACTTGCTTTGGTTGTCAGTGGTGGTAATACAGAACTTGTATATATGGAAGATGAATTAAAATTTAAAATCATAGGTCAAACTTTAGATGATGCTGTTGGCGAAGCATATGATAAAGTTTCAAGATTATTAGGTACTGGTTATCCAGGAGGACCTATTATTGATAAATTAGCTCACGAAGGACAAATAACATATAAATTACCATTACCTAAAAATGATGATTCTTTAGATTTTTCATATTCTGGTTTAAAATCAGCCGTTATTAATTTAATTCATAACTTAAATCAAAGAAAAGAAACATATAATGTTAATGATATTGCAGCTTCATTTCAAGATGTTGCAACAACAATTTTAATTAATAAAGTTAAAATAGCATTAAAAAAATATCCAATGATTAAAACATTTGTTGCCGCAGGTGGTGTATCAGCTAATTTAACATTAAGAGATAAATTAACAAAATTATTAAGTGATTATCCTAACATTTCTTTAATATTGCCAAAACTTGCACTATGTGGTGATAATGCTGCAATGATTGGTATGTGTGCTTATTATAAAATAATAACTAATTCATATAATAATGATTTAACTATTTCAGCAGATGCGCAATATGATCTTGAAGAATTTTCAAATAAATAAAATTATATGAATAAATTTTCAAAAAAATGCCTAAAATCGTAATTTTTTAAACTAATATTATACTTCGACAAAAATCGTTTCATGTCATGTCTATACTATATTTGGAGGTCAAAGATATGACAAGAAATAGATTTTTTATTTTGCTTTTTTTAATTTTTGCATTGCCTTATTTTCATATCGATAATAAATTAATTGTTAACGCATTAGAAGATAAAATTGAACAACCAACTTTTATTCATTCTGCTGGACGAACATCATCATTACTATTATCAAAACAAGGTATTGTTTATGCATGGGGATTATGGGGAGAAAGTAATGATGTTACATTAAGTAAGAAGTTTGTAAACCCTACAGATATTAGTAGTAATTTAAATATTGATGAAGATGATTATTTTGTTAATGTTTTTTCAGGGGAACAACATAGTTTTTTATTAACAAATAAAGGAAAAGTTTTTGCTATGGGTAGTGGTGAAAAAAAACAATTAGCTTATAGTGATTATTTTTTTAAACCAACACCAGTTGATTTAACTAATATTTTTGATTTATCTAGTAGTGATAAAATAATTTATATTGGTTGTGGTGATGATTTTAATATTGCTTTAACTTTAAAACATAAAGTTATTGCCTTTGGTAAAAATGAAGATGGACAATTAGGAATTAAAGATGGAACTTCAGATATGTTAACATATAACATTACAGATAATTTTGTTATGCAAGATGGTGATTACATTAAAGATGTAAAATGTGGTGCTTCTCATGCTATTGCTTTAAGTAATAATGGCTATGTTTATGTTTGGGGAGCAAATCAATTTGGTCAACTAGGCATCAAAGATGTTACTATTTTATCAACTCCAACAAGATTAGAAGAAATTACCGAAAGCGTTATACAAGTTGATTGTGGACGTTATAGTTCATATGTATTAACAAATCAAGGACAATTATATGGTTTTGGTAGTGATTCATATGGTCAACTTGCAACAAAAAAACCAATTATTACATCAAATAAAAAAACAACGCCTTATTTGATGAATGGAAGTTTTCCTTTAGAAAGTGATGAATATATAAAAGAAATTAAAGCAGGATATTATTATGCTTATATTAAAACTAATTTAAATAATTATTATTCTTTTGGTCAAAATAGTTCAGGTCAATTAGGAAACAATTCAACAATTTCAACAAGCTTTCCACAAAAATTAGAATATAAAACAATTTTAAATGGTAATGATGAAATTGTTAATATGTCATGTGGATTAGAACATTGTATTGCAGTTAGTAAACTTGGTCATATTTTGGCATGGGGTAGTAATTTGTATGGACAATTAGCAGAAGATTATAATGGTCCACAAACAAATTATAGTATTGTTGATATCACATATCAGTTTCCACCAATAATTGTTATTTCAACTAATGCTAGTAGCAGTCCATATAAATCTTATATTTTAGATGTTGATGCTTATTATCTTGATAATCAAGAAATTGAGGACACATATTATTGTTTGACTTCATCACCAACTCTTACTAATGAAAAATGGCAATCATTTAATAAACAAATTGTTGTTGAAGAAGGCGAAGGAAATGTGTATGTTCATTTAAAGATTGAATCAGAAAAAGAAACTTATTATCATGTATCGAAAGCTTATTTTTTAGATCACGTAGCACCAACAATAAGCGTTACAGATAAAAATAATAAAGAAATAACAGATAAATACTATAATTCGACAATTTTTGTAAATGCAATGGATAATAATAGTTATGTAGATATTGTTTATACCCATGATGGACAACAATATACTACAAATACGAACACCTTAAGTTTAAGTTCAGATGGTATTTATCAAGTGTATGCAATGGATGTTGCTAAAAATACTTCGGCAACAATTGAGTTTACAATCGATACAATTCTCCCAACAATAACTAAAATCGACAATAATTTTATTAAGCAAACATCCTATATGACACGAGAACGCGAAATTACTATTCAAGGAAGCGAGGCATTAAGCTGCTTTCAATTAGCCTATAAAGGTGAAAAAGTAGATTCGTATACTGCTTTAAATGAAAACGAAGATACTTTTACGGTAAAACTTAAGAAAGGTGTCAACACCCTTATTATATTAGATCTTGCGGGTAACGAATCCCTTACCTATGAAATAACCTATTCCCCAAGATTCTTTCAAGACACTCAATTGTTGCTTTTAGTTTTTGGTAGTATTGCTGCAGTCTTTGTAGTTATAATAGTCATTGTTTATACAATTAGAAATAAAAAGAAATTAGCAAAATAATATTTTAGGAGCTCATAACTGAGCTCTTTTACTTTGTCGCAATTGTGGAAAAACACACTTGAAAATATCTCGCAATTGTGGTAACATATGATTGAAAATCCTTCGCAATTGTGGGAAAATGAGTTTAAAACCATATCGCAATTGTGAAAAAAGGGGATTGAATTATGGAATTTAAAAGAAAAATATATGAAAAAATGATTAAATGGAAAGACGAATATGCTCCAAATTATGCTTTATTTTTAAAAGGAGCAAGGCGTGTTGGAAAATCAACACTTGCTTTAAAATTTGCTAAAGAAGAATATAAATCATATATAGAAATTAGATTTGATAAAGCTCCTAATGAAATTAAAGATTTATTTATTAATTCTTTAGAAGATTTAGATTCGTTTTTCAACAAGTTACAAGTTCACTATAAAACAAGATTATATAATAGAGAATCATTAATTATATTAGATGAAATTCAATTGTTTCCTAAAGCAAGACAAGCCTTAAAAACATTACTTGAAGATAAAAGATATGATTATATAGAAACTGGTTCTTTAGCTTCTATTACTAAAAAAAGTAAAGATATATTAATTCCATCTGAAGAATATACAATTGAAGTATTACCAATGGATTTTGAAGAATTTATGTGGGCTATAAATGATGATATTACATTAGATATTATAAAAGAACACTACAATAAATTAAAACCATTAGGAAAAATTTATAAAGATGTTATGAAAAGATTTAGAGAATATCTTTTAGTCGGTGGTATGCCACAAGCAGTTGTTGAATATGTTACTTCAAAAGATTTTGGAAAAGTGGATATTATTAAACAAAATATATTAAATCTTTATGAAAATGATATTGATAATCAAGAAGAAGAAAATACAACATATGTAAAAAATATTTTAATGCATATTCCGTCTGAACTTTCAAAACATGATAAACAATTTGTTTTATCACATATTAATAATGCTAGACAACGTGAATATAAAGGCTCAATTAAATGGTTAAATGAATCAATGATAGTAAATATTGCTGAAAGCATAAGTGATCCAAGTGTAGCCTTTAATTTATCAACAATAGGTTCTGCATTTAAATGTTATATGGGAGATACTGGTTTACTTGTTTCATTGGCTTATAAAAATAATGATTATTTAGAAAATGAATTATATAAAACTATTTTATTTGATAAACTTCATATTAATGAAGGAATGATTATTGAAAATGCGGTTGCCCAAGCCTTAAAAGCTAATGGATATAATATATATTATTATAAAAAAGTAGATAAAGAATTAAAAACAACAATTATGAAAATTGATTTTTTAATAAGACATAATAATAAAGTGTGCCCAATTGAAGTTAAATCTTCTAATAATTATACAATATCATCATTACAAAAATTTAAAGAAACATTTAATAAAAAAATAGGAACATTATATGTTTTACATAATGGCGATATTAAAACAGAAAATAATATAATATATCTTCCATATTTTATGGCATTTTGTTTATGATATTTAAAATATAATAATTAATAAAATATAGTTTAATTTTTATATTCTTTTCAATATTGTTTTTAAAGTTTTATAGTGATAAAATAAATTTGTAAAAATAATAAAAATGATTTATGGTGGAGTCTGTCAAATATGGGTGGATTTCGTCTACTCATTTTTATTAGCAAATAAATTTTAGGGGGAAATAGTAAAATGCAAGAAAGGTTTTTAAATTTGCCAAAAATATGGCGTATCGTTATTTTAATTATAATGTGGGTTGTTTCATTTGCAAGTTTTGCTGGTTGTTTATTAGTTAAACATTTTCTAACAATCGAATGGCTTGAAATTGTTTTTACATGTATTGGTATGCTTTTATCAATTATGGCATTGTGTATGACATTATCAGTTATATTCGCAAATAGCAAAAATAATGAAATAACATTGGAAACATCTGAAGAAAACGAAGAAAATAACGATTAAAAGTGCTGAAAAGCACTTTTAAAAATTATGTTGTTTAAATTTTAAAAAAAATATATAATTAATGTACTTAGGGCAATCGCCAAGCGGTAAGGCATCAGATTCTGAATCTGACATTCGTAGGTCCAAATCCTACTTGCCCTGCCATTAGTGTTATTTGTTCTTTCATAAATATTACAGGAGCGCAACTAGATTTTTGAAAACGAGAAGCAAAATATATTTCTGATGTTGATCATAAACTAGAATATGCAATACAACAATTAATGAAAGAAAAGACTATATAAAACTGTTACAACGACAATAGTTACTACAACAACTATAGAACAAGTGCTTTAAGGAAAAGGCTTAAAGACAAATGCTAGAAGTTATGAGAAGAAAGTTTGCAAGGAAAAAAGCATGAACTTTCTTTTTTTACTGTACTTATTATCTAAAATAGCACAAAACAATTGATATTTGCATTGTTTTGCGTTATAGAGGTTAAAAAATAGGAGATTTTATTATGGTAAAATGGATACCATTTGTTATTACAAAAAAGGATATTGCTGACGCAATTTTCAAGCGATATACAATACGAAAATTGTATTGCTTGGCAACTTCGCACCAAAAAAATCATGAAGGTGCGCAAAGGACTATATGACTTAAATTTAAAATATTAGATGAGTATAAATTACAAATAGAATATTTAACAATATTAATATAAATAAAAGAGCTAATTTTGATTATTTTAATGAGTTTTTTATAAAAGTAATAAATATAATGATGCAGCCTTTTCGTATCACCTAGACAGCTGTATTCAATTTACATTTAAATATTTTAGATCCTAAAATAACTAAGTTGTCTTCGATAATTATGTAAAAATGAATAACTTTTTCAGATATTGTATTTTTTATTAAAATTAAATTGTGATATGTTATTTAATGGATATTGATTTTTAAAGTTTCTAATATAATTTTAACTTTTTCGCTTGGTGAATTATTAGATGGCTTATTTTCTAAGCCATGAGACAAAACAGAATTAATATCCTTTTTATTTAATTTTTTAATATAGAAAGTTAATATAATAATTTTTGATAAGAAAATCAGCTTATTTTAAACAAGGCCTTTATAATCGGTAACATTTTAACTAATGATTAATGCGAATAGTAGATTTTATGGACTTTGAATGATATAATTTTAAATATCAAGAAAACTACTATATAAAATTTATAGGAGGCAAATTATATGGGTGTAACTTACAAAGTTGAAGGAACCACTTTAAAAAGTGCTCTTCATTCTTGGGAAACTGTTGGAATAGATATTATAGTCCCAAAAGGAGTAACTCTCATTGAGTCTTTTGCAATTAAAGGTCCAAGTGATAATTCTAAATTAATTATGCCTGATACAGTAAAAAAGATAAAAGCTTATAGCATTCAAGGTAAATTTAAAGAAATTGTTTTTTCGAAAAATTTAGAAGAATTTGAATGGGATGCGTGCCATTGCCTTTCTTGTAAAAGTCCATTGATTATTCCATCTAAAATAAAATCTTTACCAGGGTGTGCATTTTATTTTGCAACATTCCCAAAAATTGTTTTGCCAGAAGGTTTAGAATATTTAGGTGAAAGAGTTTTTATGGGCAATAGTTTATTAACTAAAATTAATTTGCCTTCAACATTAAAAACAATTGATGATAGGGCTTTTGAAGATTGTGAACAATTAGAAAATATTATTTTACCTCCTAAAATTGAATCAATTGGTAAAAGAGCATTTTATAATACCAATGTTAAAGGAATAATTATTATTCCTAAATCTATTAAAGAAATTGGTAAAGATGCTTTTCCTAATAAAGAATGTATCTTTTATATTGAAGGAGATGGTGAAAATATCAAAACACATGATTGGCATCATCCTCAAGCAAAAATTTATTTTGATTATCATAAAACACCAGTAAATGATTTATTAAAAGGAAAAACATCAAAAAAAGAAAGTTCTAACATATCTTTAGATATTAATATAAGTGATGAATTATATAATAGATATCTAAAAGCACTTGATGGCGATGGCTATGAAATGTATTATCTTGGATATTGTTATGAATATGGCAAAGGTGTTACTAAAGATATGAAAAGAGCTTTATATTGGTATAGTGAAGCAACAATTGAAAAAAGTGGTGCAGGAATTTATTCTTTAGCTAAATGTTATGAAGAAGGTAAAGGCGTTAAAAAGAATTTAACTAAAGCCTTTGAACTTTATAAAAAAGGAGCAGATCTACATCATGATAATTCATTATGTTCACTTGGAAGTTGTTATTATGAAGGCAAAGGAACGACACAAAATTATGAATTGGCATTTAAATATTATTTAGAATCTGCCAAACTAAATAATTATGCTGCTATTTATAATGTTGGATTATGTTATGAATATGGTCATGGTGTTAAAAAGAATTTAAAAAAAGCTTTAGAATATTATCAACAAGCATATAATAATGGTTCACAAGCAGCACTAAAGAAAATAAAAACATTAAAATAAAACATAGGGAAACAAAATGATAATTAATACAGGTCAAAGAACAGATATTCCTGCTTTTTATAGTAAATGGTTTGTTAATCGTTTAAAAGATGGTTATGTAATGGTTAGAAATCCATATTATCCTAAGTTGGTTACTAAATTTATTCTTAATCCAAAAGTTGTTGATGTTATTGGCTTTTGTAGTAAAAATCCTAGTCCAATGTTTGAATATCTTGATTATTTAAAACCATATGGACAATTTTGGTATGTTACCATAACATGTTTTGAAAAAGATTTTGAAGTAAATGTTCCACCAATTACAAAAGTGATTGATGATTTTAAATATTTATCAACTAAAGTAGGTAAAAATGCTATAGGATGGCGTTATACTCCTATTATTGTTAATGATAAATATACAATAAAAAGACATATTGATACATTTAGATATATTGCTAATGAATTAAAAGATTATACATCTTTGGTTGTTTTTGGTTTTGTTGATTTATATGATAAATTATTAAAAAAACATCCAGAAATTAGTGATTGTAGTAATAATGAAAAAGTAATCATAGCTAAAGAATTTTTAAACATAGCCAAAGAATGTCATTTTGATTTAAGACTTTGTTCTAAAGAAAAGTGGTTAAAAGATTATGGTATAGATGTAAATGGCTGTATGCGACTTGAAGATTATGAAAGAAGTATTGGTTATAGATTAGATATAAAACAAAAAATGAATGCTAGAAAATCATATTGTAGTTGTTATTTATCTAATGATATTGGAACTTATAATACATGTTTACATTTATGCAATTATTGTTATGCAAATTATGATAATAAAATTGTTTATCAAAATTATAAAAATCATAATGATGATTCACCATTATTAATTGGTAATTTAAAAAATGATGACATAATTAAAGAAGCTAAGCAAGAATCATATAAAAATGGCATTTTATATTTTTAAAATCTTTCTTAAATAAAAAAAACATTTACAAAAAACATTTTGCAAAATATAATATCTACGGGAAATGGTTATAGGTTAAAAAATAATATTAAAATAATTCCATACACAATCGGAGTATTACATTTTTCTTTATACCTCCTTTCAATAAAGATATTGGTTATTTTTATGCACTAATAATCATTCCTATAAAGAACTATTTATATCAAGCCCCTTTAAATAAATAGTTCTTTTTTGATTTATTTATAAAAAAAATTACCTCATAATTTTATTAAAAAAAGAAAAGAGGTAAAAAAAAATGGAATATCAAAAATGGTTGGGTGAATGGTTAGAAACATTTATAAAACCTATGATGAAAAAAAGAACTTATATAAAATATCGATGGATGGTAGAATCATCTATTAAACCTAATTTAGGACAATATGAAATAGATGATTTAAACAATATTGTCCTTCAAAAATATGTTTCATCATTAGTAAATAAATATTCAGCTAATACAATAAGTAATATGATTAGCATATTAAAAAGTTCTTTAAAATTAGCCACAAAATATAATATTACAAAACAAAAATTCAATGATGATTTAGATAAACCTAAAATAGAAGAAAAAAAGGTTGAATGTTTTAGCAGAGAAGAACAAAAGAAAATAGAAAATTATATTTTAAATAAAAATAACAATAAACTAATTGGCATCCTTATTTGTTTATATACAGGTATTAGAATAGGTGAATTATTTGCACTTACTTGGGATGATATTGATTTTAAAAACGAAATAATGAATATTACTAAATCATGTCATGATGAATGGGGTGAAAATGGTTATATAAAAGAAGTAGAATTACCTAAAACTTCAATGTCAAAAAGAATAATTCCACTTCCAAAACAAATAATGCCATATCTTAAAAAAAGCAAGAAAAAAAGCACTAGTAACTATGTTATTTATGGTAAATCTAAATTTATTTCTATAAGATCTTACCAAAGAACTTTTTCTTTAATATTAAAAAAATTAAAAATTGAGCATAAATGTTTTCATGCACTAAGACATACTTTTGCAACAAGAGCATTAGAATGTGGAATGGATGTTAAAACATTATCAGAAATATTAGGACACAAAAACTCAATGATAACCTTAAATAGATATGTTCATAGCTTAATAGAACATAAAAGCAAAATGATGAATAAAGTGGGAAAATTATTAGAAGAATCAAAAAATTAGATATAGTGTAAAAAAACATTATAAAAATATTGCAATTTTTATTTTATAACATAGACTAACATATTAAGAAAAATTAATTTTGAACGTCTATCAAGATGATAGATGTACATATTCTCTACTTTATTTAATTTTATCATATTCGACATTTTACCACAATATTTTTTTTACATTATAATTTGCATTTTTTAAATTTTTTAAAAGGGTAGATTGTGTGTATTTTTTTTGTTTTGGCATATTTTTTAACTATAATTTTTCATTAAAATCAGACAAATTTTAATTATTTGTACATCTATCATCTTGATAGATGGTTATATATCTGCTTAACGAAAGGATAGGGGAAAAAGTTGGAATATGCGCCTGAAGGTTATAATTCTTTAGAATTAGTAATTTCTCATCAATTAGGACATTTATTGGATTTTAGATTTGATTTTTTACATAATCCAATATTGGTTAATTATTTTAATAAATTGACAGATCAAAAATCATTAATACTTTGTCAATTTATACTACACTTCTTTAAATGAATTTGTTGTAGAAGCATTATTAGAATATATGTGCAATTAATCTCAAAGAAAAAATTTGTTAGACGTAATGGATATACTTAAAAAAATATGTGAATTAACATAATTTAGAAAGAAAATACAACTATGAAAATCAATGTAAAAATTTTTAAAAACTTATCTATTTTTATTCTTTTTGGAATGTTATTAATGGCAACTATAACATCATGTGGCAAGGGAAATAATAATAGTTCAAGCACTACTGAAAACAGCCAATCGGATAAATCAGATAGTTCATTAAGTAATTCGTCAAGTAGTTCACAAAGTGAATCAAGTTCATCAAAGGAATATTTTGATTATTCTGAGGGTCAGGATCTTGGTCAAACTATTAGTGTTATCAATGATGAATACGCAACTATAATTAATGGAAAATATACTTCAATTTTTGATAATAACAAAATAAAAGAACTTAAAGAAATTGAAAAAACATATACTAGAGACATTAGACAATCAACAACATCTTCAACAAGCATTGAAGGTTATGTTGAAAATTTAAAAATTGACTATCAATCAAAATTAAAGTTTGGAATGTTAGGAATTATTCCTGATTTGGATATCCCTATGCTTTTTGGACATAATATTGAAAATAACATTTCAAGTAAGTTGGGTTACAATAAAACTAGTAATACAAAAGAAATATGGGCACATTTATATTATTATAATGTTAAAGAAATTCGTAATTTTACAGATAGCACAAATTTAAATGATTTTAGAAATTGTTTATCACAAGAATTTTTAAACGAAGTACAATCAATAAAAACAAATACGGAAGCTTTAGAAGTATTAAATAAATATGGCACACATGTTGTTACAGGTGGATATTATGGAGGAAAATTAGATTTCACATATTTGTATTATTATAATCTTACTAATACAACTGAAGAAATAGAATATAATGAAGATTTTAACTCCAAGTTTCAATTAGAATTTTTAAATTTATTAAATTTTGGAACAAGCTTATCAGCCAATTTTAAATTGAGTGACAAATTGTTTTCAGAAAAAATAAATGGTACTGAAAAAATTGACCTTAATTATAAAGGTGGAAAATCATTACATATGGGAACTTTGAATGCTTTGCACGATAATATAAATGAGTGGAGTATGAGCCTAGAAGATGAATCAAACAATGTTCTAATTGATTTTGTTGACAATAGTTTAATTGCAATATGGGATTTATTGCCTGACACTGATGCTTATGCATCATGTAAAAAATTATTAATTGATGAATGTGCCAAAAGAATAAATGAGGATTATATTTCATTAATGGCTTCTTATGGACAAACTATGGGATCAAAAGATAATCCGTTTTTAATTAATTCAATTGATGATGTTAAAGCATATACAAAATTCGATAGTCAAGATACTTATTATAGTTTAGAAACTGATCTTGATTTAACTACTTGTAGAGAATTTATTAATACTTTACATGGTAATTTTGATGGTAATAATCATACACTTAAAAACTTTAACTATATAATTTCTGCTGCTGAGAAACAAGAAAACACAAATTTTGGAATAATTAGAAAAAACGAAGGGGTTATTTCTAATCTAATTGTTGAAAACGTAATAATAACAACTAATGAAGCAGTACACAAAGGAGATTGGATTAATGTTGGTGGTTTAATTGGTGAAAATTGTGAAAAAGGTAGAATTGAAAATGTAATAGTTAAAAATAGTAATTTTACACTTAATAGATCTGGTTCAAGATTGGGTGGTATAACAGGATTGAATGAAGGAAGTATTATTAATTGTAAAGTTGAATCATCTCATTTCTTTTCTAATGGTGATTGCGGAGGCATAGCAGGAAAAAATAGCAATATATTAGAAAATGTTTCATTTGTTGGTTCTAATACATCAAATTTAAATAATCCTAATTTTGAATATTGGTATGTGAAATACAACAAAGATAGATTCCCAAATGCGGGTAATAAGTCTTTTGGTGCAATTGTAGGTTATAATGCAAATAATTCAAAATTAAATAGTTTTAGTTTTTAAAATGTGTTTTTTAAAATAGTAATTGATAATAGTGATAAAGGCGATCGTGATATTTTAAAGCCTAAAATTGGCTATGCAGTCGGTCATAATGAAGGTTATGTAGGATCATTACAAATGTATAAAAATTATGGTTATTGTACTAAAGATAGTGCCGATAAAAATTACAATTTTCCTTCTCAATACTGCTTTTCTTCTAATAATGGTTTGATTGGGAAAAATGATGCAATTGTTCAATTATAAGGAATTTGTAATTTTATAATCAAATTTGTTTTGTATTAATTTAGACAATATTTCAATTGTTTGTTAAATTTTTTAAATAATTTAATGAAAGGAATTAAAATTATGAATATCAAAAGTAAATTATATATAAGTTGTCTTTTAATTTTAACTTTATTTTGTTCAACTATTTTTTCAGCATGTAGTGTAATAACAAGTGAAAATTTATCATCAAGTAACGAAAACTTAAGTAATTCTAGTTCAAATAATTCAATAACAAATACATCATCTAATAATAATGATAGTTCACAACATAGTGAAAGTAGCACTACAAGTAATTCTAACACTTCAACTAATAGTTCATCTTCTAATAGTGATGTTAGTAATACAAGTACACCAAGTAGTGATAGTTCATCAAGTACACCAAGTATTGATAATTCTTCAACAAGTACACCTAGTAGTGAACCAATAAAGAAAGTCACAATTACCTTTAATAGTAATGGTGGTACTAATTGTGATTCTATTACTCAAGAAGTAGGATCTGCATTAACATTACCTCAACCAACAAAAACAGATTATGATTTTGTTGGTTGGTATACACAAAATGAAATAAATGAAAATTATTTATTTGATTCTAAAGTAATGCCTAATGAAGATATAACTTTGTATGCAGGATGGGAACTTCAAGATAATATTTATATGAATGATTATTTATCAGCTAAGAATTTTGAAGAATGGAAATCTACTAGTACATATGATGTTGATGATTATATAGTTATTCGTTATTTTAGTGATGAAGTTGATGTAACTAGTAAAAGTCAATATAACCTAAATACAGGAATCAATGTACTTCAAGATGGCTATATTCTAAATTGGTATAAAGATAAAGATTTCAAAGATAATCTTGCAACGCAAAAAGATTATTTAAAATATGGTGATAATGTTTATTTTGCAACAATAACAACATCATCTGGTCAATTTGTTAGTGCCTATGCAGTAAATATTTATGTTTATCATGATTACACATATACATATTATGAGTATCAACCAGGATATAAATTTGCAAGTCAAATGGGAATGTATTCTACTCAAGCGGTTTCAGAGTCAAAAATAATAGAACCATTAACAATTTCAAATGGATATACATTCAAAGAATGGGTAACATCAGATAATGAACCATTTGATTTTAGTAAACCAATTGGTCTTACTGGTAATTTAAAATTATATGCTACTTATGAAGATGTAGAATTAAATATTGCTGGTGATAAGATAACATATAGTCCTTATTTGACAACTAATTTACCAATAAAAGAATCAACTGAAGGTCATTTCTTTGATGGATACTATAGTAATGGAGTTCAATATTTTGATGAAAATGGAAATGCTATAACACCATTACCATTTGAAGCTACTAAAACTATTGAATATGGTTATAGTGAATATACACAAGAAAAATATTTTGAATTTAGTAAAGTTGAAGGAGGATATTCATTATCATTAAAAGAAATGCCATCATACACAACAACTATATTAATACCAAAAGAATATAATAATGAACCGATTATTGCTATTGATGAATTTGCATTTTCAAATTTTTACGAAATAACAAAAATAATAATTCAAAATAGTGTTACAAGTATGGGAAAAGAAGCATTCAGAAATTGCAGTTCATTAACAACAGTAACAATAGATAAAGAAAATCAATTACAAAGTATAGGAGAACGTGCATTCCAAGGTTGTAGTTCATTAGAAAATATAACAATACCAACTAGTGTCACAAGTATAGGAGAATCTGCATTCAATGGATGTAGTTCATTAGAAAGTATTACAATACCATTTGTAGGAGCAAAATTAAATGGAAGTAGTAATACACATTTTGGATATATATTTGGAGCAAGTAGTTATAGTGAAAATTCAACATATGTACCAACAACATTAAAGGAAGTAATAATCACTGGTGGAAATAGTATAGGTAAAGAGGCATTTGCATATTGTAGTTCATTAGAAAGTATAGTTATACCAGCTAGTGTTACAAGTATAGGAGAACGTGCATTCGCATATTGTAGTTCATTAGTAATTTATTGTGAAGCAAGCAGTAAACCAAGCGGATGGAGTAGTGATTGGAACTATAGTAATAGACCAGTATATTGGGGCATAAATGAAAATAATTATAAAGAAGAGAATGGATTACGATATGTAATACAAGATGGTAATACAATATTAACAAGATATGTAGGAAATGAAACAACAATAGAAATACCAAATACAGTACAAATAAATGGAACAATATATAATGTCACAAGTATAGGAGATTATGCATTCTATGGTTGTTATTCATTAGAAAGAATAGTTATACCAAATAGTGTTAAAAGTATTGGAGAATGTGCATTCCAATATTGTTATTCATTAGAAAGAATAGAAATACCAGCTAGTGTAACAAGTATAGGAGATCGTGCATTTTCAGGATGTAGTTCATTAGAAAGTATAGTTATACCAAATAGTGTTACAAGTATAGGAGCATATGCATTCTCAGGATGTAGTTCATTAATAATATATTGTGAAGCAAATAGTCAACCAAGTGGTTGGACAAGTGGTTGGACGAGTTATTGGAATTCAAGTAATAGACCAGTATATTGGGAAGGCCAATGGCATTATGATGAAAATGGTAATCCAGTACGAAATTAATCAATAAAAAAATATTGAGTTATCTTAAGTTATAAAATTTTATTAGTGGTAAGAATTTTTCATACGAATAAAATTCGTTATCCAATTATTAAAGAAATTTATTATTATGCCACCATGTAAAAAAATCATAAAACTTTTAAAAGTTGGGTTATAGCATCTTAATGATAAGATGATATAAAAGTTATGTTGTACTCATAACTATAAACAAAATTTTAAGGAAAGGAAAATTGCTAATCATAAGTACAATATGGTTTTATTGGATAAAAAAATGAAAAAACAATTCAAAACTTAAATTCTTATTATTTGCTTTATTTGCTTGTTGTTTATTTGTATCGTGTAATGGAATAACAACAACAGTTGAACCAAAAGATTATATTGCTCCATTAAAAGCAGCACCTAGAGCTGTATCACATGCTGAAAATGAAATTGATGAAGTTGAAATCTTAGATTCAAATACTGATGGTGGATACAACTATTATTTGCTATATGTTGGTTATATTGAAGATTTATATTTGTCAACTTTGGCAGCAGTTGAATATACAGGTGTTCCTCTTTCTTACACTAAACAAATCACACATGAAACTTCATGTGTTGAGTCATTAACAACTAGTGTCTCAAATTGCATTACTGTTTCAGATTCTCAAAGTCATAAGGTTGGGATAGGAGCTGGCTGGAAAAAATGGTTTCCTTTTGCTGGTGAATTTTCTATTTCTGCAAATTATGAATGGAATGGAGTATGGTCAAAATCTGAAACTAATGAAATGTCAACATCAAATACTAGTACTACATCTAAAAGATTTGCCGAAACACAAACTTTATCTTTTGAATTTAAAAAAGATGATGGAAATCCTATCGGCAAATATCGTTATGCATTATATTCTACTTGCGATGTATATTTTGTAATACAAACAAGTTTAAATAACCAAGATTTATTACAATGGTCAACACAAGCATGTTCACGTGAAAAAGATTATTTTGTTCGTATGGAATCAGTTGAAAGTGGAGGTCATTTTGAAAATACGTCTGTTGATCAAATTAACATTAGTGAAGATTATTATAAAAAATTACCAATTCCTTCTCAAAAAAAGCCTGATATACAGATAGTTGAGCCTGTAAAGTACACAGCAACTATTAGAACTGGCACAACAACTATTTATAATAGAAACAATCATGTTACTGATAATGTGCAATTTGGATTCAATATGTCTATGGATGAAATAAATGCAAAAAATTATACAAAAATGTCAATTGAATTATTTGTTGATATTAAAGAATATCGTACATCTTCTGACTTATATAATGGAATTTGTATTAAAGATAAAAGTGGTAAAGAAGTAAAAAAATGGGAATATAAAAGACATAGAGGAGATTGGAGTACATATTCAATTGAAGCAAAAGATTTAAATATATCAGACTTTTATATTGGAAATAACATTTTTAAACTAATTGTTGAATATTATTGTAAAAATAGTAATTTTCAAGATTGGTATCTTGGAACTGTTAAAACAGAAATTACAATTTCGTAATATTAACTATATTATAAGATTAAGTTAAAAAAAATAAATGAAAGGAAGAATTCAATCATGAAAAAAATAAGTAATATTTTTATAAGTTTTCTTTCTGTTTTGTTTTTATTTGTTTTTACTTTTGTTACTGGATGCAGTGTAGAAAAATTTTCTGAAAATAATGATTTATCAAACGAAGAATCATCAAATAATGTAAATAACAACTCTAATTCAAACAATAGTTCATCTAATGACGTTAGTAATACAAATACACCTAGTAGTGATAACTCTTCGTCAAGTACACCTAGTAGTGAACCAGTAAAGAAAGTCACAATTACCTTTAATAGTAATGGTGGTACTAATTGTGATTCTATTACTCAAGAAGTAGGATCTGCATTAACATTACCTCAACCAACAAAAACAGATTATGATTTTGTTGGTTGGTATACACAAAATGAAATAAATGAAAATTATTTATTTGATTCTAAAGTAATGCCTAATGAAGATATAACTTTGTATGCAGGATGGGAACTTCAAGATAATATTTATATGAATGATTATTTATCAGCTAAGAATTTTGAAGAATGGAAATCTACTAGTACATATGATGTTGATGATTATATAGTTATTCGTTATTTTAGTGATGAAGTTGATGTAACTAGTAAAAGTCAATATAACCTAAATACAGGAATCAATGTACTTCAAGATGGCTATATTCTAAATTGGTATAAAGATAAAGATTTCAAAGATAATCTTGCAACGCAAAAAGATTATTTAAAATATGGTGATAATGTTTATTTTGCAACAATAACAACATCATCTGGTCAATTTGTTAGTGCCTATGCAGTAAATATTTATGTTTATCATGATTACACATATACATATTATGAATACCAACCAGGATATAAATTAGCTAGTAAAATGAAAGCCTATGGTACTCAAAAAGTTTCAGAAACTAAGATAGTAGAACCATTAACACTTTCAAATGGATATCCTTTCAAAGAATGGGTAACATTAGATAATGAACCATTTGATTTTAGTAAACCAGTAGTTGGTGGTTTAAAATTATATGCTACTTATGAAGATATTGAATTAGATATAGAAGATAAAAAAGTAACATATAGTCCTTATTTAACAGAACAATTACCAACAAAAGAAAATTCTTTAGAAAATCATTATTTTAGTGGTTATAGTAGTAATGGAGTTCAATATTTTGATGAATTAGGAGAAGCTATTAATCCTATGCCATATGAAGCATTAGAAAATCTTGAATATTATTGGATTGATAATCCACCAGCAAAATATTATACAGAAGAAAAATATTTTGAATTTAGTAAAGTTAATAGAGGATATTCAGTATCACTAAAAGAAATGCCATTATATACAACAACTATATCAATACCAAAAGAATATGATAATGAACCAATTATTGCTATTGATGAAAATGCATTTAAAAATTTTAATGAAATAACAAAAATAATAATGCCAAATAGTGTTACAAGCATAGGAAAGGATGCATTTTTAGGATGTAATTTGTTAGAAAGTTTAACTTTATCGTGCACAAATATTACATATTTAGGATATTATTTTGGAGCAAGCAGTTATAGTGATAACTCAACATATGTACCAACAACATTAAAAGAAGTAATAATCACTGGTGGTAGTAGTATAGAAAATAGCGCATTCTCAGGATGTAGTTCATTAAAAAGCATCATAATTCCAAAAAGTGTTACAAGTATAGGAGAACGTGCATTCAAAGATTGTAGTTCATTAGAAAGTATCGATATACCAAATAGTGTCACAAGTATAGGAAGTTCTGCATTCTCAGGATGTAGTTCATTAATAATTTATTGTGAAGCAAGTAGTAAACCAAGTGGCTGGCAAAATCAAGCAAAGGACTCATTTGGCTCTACTATTTATAGTTGGAATTCAAGTAATAGGCCAGTATATTGGGGAATAAATGACAAAACATATAAAGAAGAAAATGGATTACGATATGTAATACAAAATGGTAAAGCGGTAATAACAAAATGTGTTGGTAATGTAGTTGAGGTACCAGATACAATACAAATAAATGGAAAAACATATAGTGTAGCGAGTATAGGTGCAGATGCATTCAGTAATTGTAATTCATTATCAAGAGTAATTTATAAAGGAACTATATCGCAATGGGTAAGTAAAGATTTTGGTAATGAATATTCAAATCCATTATCAATGAATAAATTATATATAAATGGAATGTTATATCAAAAGAAAAATATAGTTTTAGAAGAAATTAGTAAAATAGGTTCATCTGCATTTAATAATTATCGTTTACTTGAAAGTATTACCATCCCAACAAGTGTAACAAGTATAGGAAATTCTGCATTCAAAAATTGTAGTTCATTACAATGTACTATCACAATTTCAAATGGTGTCACAAGTATAGAAGATTATACATTTTATAATTGTAATTCATTAAAAGTAACTTTTGCAGCAGATAGTAAATTAAAAAGTATAGGAAATTACGCATTCTATAGCTGTGATGCATTAGAAAGTATAATTATACCCCAAAGTACCACAAGTATAGGGGAATATGCATTTGCTTATATTCGTCTGTCCAATGTATATCTAAATCTTACATTTGAAAAAAACAGTCAATTACGAAGTATAGGGGCATACGCGTTCTGTTGCACTAAGTTAGAATATTTTAAAATACCAACAAGTGTAACAAGTATAGGAGAATGTGCATTCTTAGATTCTGATTTTGTACAAGAAATAGAAAGATATGGATATAATCAATCACAATCGAGAAGGCGTACCTATATCATAATGCCAAAAAGTGTCACAAGTATAGGGGTACATGCATTTGGTAACGTACCAGGCCAAGCCATTTATTGTGAAGCAAGTAGTAGACCAAGTGGTTGGTTTTATGATTCATATAGTAACATTTATTGGTATATCACCTCTTATGTCACTGTTTATTTTAAAGGAAAATGGGATTATAATTCAAATGGTTACCCATATCCGATAAGGTAGTGTTGAAATTTTTAAATAAAGCCGTCTTAAAACATGTTTATTATTTTACAATCAAAAACTTCATAAATAAAAAGTTCCGAAATAACTATAAATCAGTTTTTTCGGACTTTTTTGGTGTGTGTAATTGAAACCAACAACAGTATTTTTTATCACCAAGTAAGGCAAATCACAAATCGTTAATAGTAAATTTGTAATGAAATTATTCATTACCTATGCCCCTGTACGACGAACTATTATTGTTTGTACACCTTAACTCGTCAGAAGTATGATACACAACAAGTTCAATCTCAAAAGTCTTTCCGTCAGTTATTTTTATAATATAGTTTGCAACTTTCTCTATATTGTTGGTCGCAGAAACATCAGTGGCAAGAACATCTACCGATGTCATTAATAAATATGCTGCCACAGCAAGCAGCAAGTCCAATAGAAATTATTATTAATTTTTTTTCAAATCTTTAAACCAAATCGTGGCGGCTTAAGTTTTTGCTTTTTTATATGTTATGTAAATAACAATGATAATAATTTTTTTGTAACTAAATATAAATCAGTGCATTTATATTTTTCATTTTCCATAAAAATAAATAAATTAATATAATCTTGTAACTCTTCTTTCAAAAAACCGCTAAGCTTATTTATAAAAAATTTAAAGCGATTACATAATTGATCAATTGGTTCTAGTATTTTATATACTTCTTTTGTAAGCGGTAATTCCACTATATATAAATAAAAGAAGCCTTCTTGTAGAATAAAAGCAGGAGGGTTTTTAATTATGAATGCATATAATGAAGAATTTAAAGCAGAAGTTGTAGAAGAATATCAAAAAACAAAAAGCATAAAAAAAACATGTGAAAAATATCAAATAGCTAAGTCAACAGTGTACAAGTGGCAGAAAGAATTAAGATCAATAGAAGAAGGATTGGTAAATATAAATAATTACCAATCAATAACTATGCAAACAGAAAGAAAAGAAGAAAAGATAGAGATAGAAATAAATGGGTATCAAATAAAAAATCTTAAAGGAAGCAAGTAAACTAAACTTGCTTCTTTTTGTATGTCAGACATTAATGCTAATCTAGTTGGAATCAACGGGTATTTATCGTCAAGTGTAGTACAAGTTGTTAGCAGTAATACTATGGGTAAAAGAAGTGAAAATGTGAAACGAAACAAGTAAATCAAAAGGCAACGAAAATTTAGTAATTAAAGTTTTCCCTAGTGAAACCTTAACACATTAAGAAATATTAAAACATAAAAGCAAAATGATGAATAAAGTGGGAAAATTGTTGATTGAAAATGAAAATACTGGTCAAATTTTCTAATAAAAAAATTGTGCATTTATTAATCAAATAAATGCACTTTTTTATGAATTTATTCTATCATACTCGTGCTTTTTCGACAATATTTTTTTGATGTCTGTAATTGTTTCTTTAAAAATATTTTTTAATTAAATTAAAATTTTAAAAAAAATTTATGCATATTTTTTAAAAATGTACATTTATTTGATTAATAAATGCACAAGAAAAGTTTAAAAAAATTTTATTATTTGCAAAAAAAAGTTTAATGGGGGAGGGTTCTTTTTGCTATGAATTATGTTGATTTAAATCTTTCTATAGATTTGGGTAGTGATTCATTGAAAATCGCTTATGCATATAAAATATATTCTCAAGTTTATTATGGAAAACTAACATTATCATCTGATTCAAAAAAAATAAATTCAATAATACCCGCAATTGCTTTATATAATACTGCTTCTTCATCATGGATATTTGCAAATGATGCCGAAGAAAATAGTAGTAGCGATTTTTCTTTTATTGTTAAAATCAAAGATTTATTAGCATTATTACAATTTAATGAAGATACTAATATTTATTCTTCAAACATGAAATATTATAAATATGCAACTATTTTTCCAAAATTTTATTTTCCTAATCCACCAAAAATTAGTGAAAAAAATCTTTTGGATTTTTCATATAAAGAAAAAAATGATATGACTTTTGATGGCAAAATAACTCCTCAAACTTTATGCGAAAATTTTTTCAAATATATTGCTCAAATTGTTTTAGAAAAAATTAATATTATGGGCCATGCTCAAGATATTGAATTTGATAATATAAAAATTGTGCAGATATTCTCTCCTAATGATACTGAACCATACATTGAAGAAATAAGCAGATTAATAACTTTATCTTTTGGTAAAAGTCCATTAAAAAAACTTAATTCAACTAGAGCATTATGTGTCCTTGCTGATTATCAAAAGAAATTACCAGATGGTGAAGATATATTAGTTTTTGATATGGGAGAAAAAAAGATATCATCAAGTACTACAAGAGCAGGTAGCAGTGGTTCAAAAAGAATCATTGTTGATGGTGTAGATGGTCACCATGAGCCATTACCAAATGGAGGTAGTGACTTTGATTTAATTGTTGCTCAAAAATTAATTGAAACTATAAATAATGTTGAAACAACAGGTTACCCATCAAGAGGAAAAGAAGGTTTTAAAAGCAATTCAGTTTTGCATTCAAAAGAATATTTGCTTTTACAAAATATAAAAACTACAAAGATGATTTTTAGTATGGCCAAAGATGAATATAATTATTACAATACATTGCCAATATCAATTGAAAGAGAAACACATATTCAAACTATGATTTCTTTAGATATGTTCCAATCATGGATAGGTATAAAAGGAAACAATGGTGTTGCAAGAAATATAGTTGATTACATTTATGATGAATTGTCACGAAAAATTAATAAAAAGGTTAATACTGTTTTTCTAGCTGGTGGACTTATTGAAACAATTGGTTTGCTAGATTATATTAACACTCAAATAAATAAAAAAATGAATAGAAGAATTTCTTTTCGCACTTTTGATCTTAGTTTTTCACAAAATAATATAAACTATTATCCAATTGAAGAATTTGAAGATTCAACATATTCTATTGCTTTAGGTGGAGCAATATTTTTACTTGAAAATTATAAAATTGATGTTTGTTTACCATTAACTTATGGAACATGGGCTGGTGGTAGTAGCGTTCCAAAACTTTTAAGAGTTTTTAAAGATGAAAATGGTAAAGAAATGTATAAAGGCGATATTATTCCACAAACAAATAAGTTATTGGAACTTGGTGTATTTGAATTTAATATAGATGCTCCTGAATGTATTGAAGGAGAAGAATTTTATTCTTTAAATATTACTGAAAAAGAATTGGCTAATAGATTTGGAAGAAGCACAATGTATTTTAACAATCAATATTTGATTGTTGGTGAACCAAAAAGTAAAGAAAGAACAGCAGTTGAAGAATTTTTTGATATTAAAACTGTATCAGGAAACACTAATGACATTAATAGAAGTTCAAAAATAGTTTATTTTTATAACAATAGGCAAATCAAATTTTTAGATGAACTAACTATATTTTTTGATGAAGGTGTTACTTTAGATAAAAATGGTAAAATGACACCATTTATTAGAAATAATAAATATAAAAATCAATTTAAATATGCAAGATGTATTTATGTAAATTATAGCGGCAGTGCCTTTAATATTGAATTAAGTGAAGTGGAATTTCGTTTTGAAAATATGAATTCATTTGAAATAAAACGTTAAAAAAATGTAATTTATTAGGAAGGATGAAATATATTTATGAGTGGTAAAAAAGTTAATATTAAATTTGAAGAAAACTCATTTTCTTTAGAAGCAGAAAGACAAAATATTTCTAATGTTAAAATTCCATATAACAATGATATTAAATCAATGGAAAAAGAAATGGAAACATTAGATAGTTTTGATGATTTTGAAAATTTAATAATTGATTCTAGTGAATATGAACAAAAGCCTAATTCAAAATATGGTATCAAATATAATCACGAAATGCATGGTGGTGATGAATTTGAACATAATGTTTTAAGAGAACATGAATTAAAAGCTGCAAAACAATTTTTAAGAGATTTAAGAGGCTTTGGCTTGCTTTCTGATATTGTTGGTAGCGGAAAAACTTATGAAGCTTGTATTGTATTAAGTGAATTGGCTGCAAGAAATAAATTAAAATCACTTTTATTAATCGTTCCTTCTCAATTAATTAATTCATGGAAATATGTTTTAGAAAAAGATTTTGGACTAGGTGAAGATGTTTTATATATTTGTTCTAAAGCCGATTCATCTTTACAATCTGTTATACATGAATGTGGAACAACAAAAATAGATAATGTAATTATTCCTAAAAGGCCCATTTTAACTACTCCAGAAGTTTTTTCAAAATGGAATTTAAGTGGAAATGAAAAATTGTTTTTTAATGCTGTTGTTGTTGATGAGGCTCACCATTTATGTGATGAAGAAGATAAATATTCTGAAACATTAAAATTGTTGTCAGAATTAGTAAAATCTAAAGATCGTGAAAACCATACATATTGTTTATTGCTTTCAGCAACACCTCATTCTGGCAATTTAAAAAAGATGTTTAGATTATGGTATTTTATCACTCAAAATGGTGGTAATCCAAACGATTTTAATAAAAATACAACAATTCACTCATCTGATTATGAAAAATCAAAAAGAGATTATGAAGAAATAGTATGTCATGGTGCTACTACTATTATGCAATTTAAAGATCGAGTTCAATTGATAAGAGTCAAAAATAAATATAAAGAAGAATTTGAAAGATTTCTTTCAACTAAACAAGAATATTATTCATCTATTCCATCAACTTTAAGAAATATGAATAATGATGAAAAAAATGAAATTGAAAAAATTTATGTTCAAGAATTTTTAGATAACAACGAAAAAATTAAAGACGAAGTTACTAAATATGTTGCAAGTGCTTATCATAATGCATTGTTAAGGAAAATTATGATTAGAAATCCTCATAATTCTATAAGCCTTTTACACAAAAAGAACATTGTTAACTATTTTTTATTACCAACAAAACAAAAAATAGAAACTAAAGAAATCAATGGATTAGATTTAGATAGTAACAATAAAATTGTTATTAACTTCAATAAAATAGATACGTCTGAAGCAATATATAATCCAACACAAAATAGACATTATAGTATTTATGAATATATGACAACATGTCATCATGAACAAAGATATAGTTATAGCGAAGATTATTGTAAGATATTTTTTGATTCAATATTTGACAATAGTTTTTTGTCTGATGAAATTAATACAAATAACTTATTTACAAAAAAGGGTTCTCGAAAATATTATATTGAAAGATTTATGAAATCATCTTTTAATACAGAAGGCATTAAAAATTATATTGTTCCAGTATTTACAGATATAAGCGTTTTTGAATATAAAGTTTCAAAAATAAAAGAAATTTGCCAAAAACATGAAAATGATAGAGTTATCATTTTCTTAGATTATGATGAAGCAAAAAGAGATTTTAGTATTATTAATGAAACTGAAAAAGCATTAAAGAAAGATACTAAAATTAACAAACGTTTAATAATTGGCAATAATGTTGATAAAGATAAGGTTATTGAAAAATTTACAAATACAAGTAATGCCGTATTGCTAGTTGAAGATGAAAGTTATACAGAAGGTGCTAATTTACAAAAATGTAATATTATCATTAATTTCCAAGTAACTCCAAATCCATTAGCTATGGATCAATGTATTGGTAGAATTTTTAGAATGGGACAAGAAAATGATGTCACAATATATTCTTTAGCTGACATGACAAAATTAGAAGGATACATTCTAGCTTATTATACAGATATACAATTATTATCAAGTAGAGGTGATGATATCACAATTATTGCTGGCAGTAATAATGATGATAGAATTGCCATTAGATGTCCATCATGTGGTAGAGTAAAATTATTTGATAAACTATATTATAGAAAACTCAAAGAAAGCAACAATCGTTTAGAATTGATGTGTAGTGGTAGTCAATTAAGACCACATGATTCAATAGAAATGACAGAAATGGGAATTTATAATTTCGAATGTGGCAATAAAAAAGAAAATAAAAATCAATTTTATGTAGAAAAATGTATGAGTTGTCGTGGAAAAATTGAATTGTCAGAAGAAGAACAACAATATGTGTGCTTAGCTTCTAATAGATCAAATGGTGGTATTTATGCAAGAAGTCTAAATTCAAAAGATCACTATTGTCAAAAAATATGTGTTTTAAGACATTGTAATACATTTTTAGAACATATTAACGCAAAAGGTGGATGCCCAATACTTGAAACAAATAATTTAAGCGAATCAGAATTAATTAAAACATGTGTAAAATGTAACAAATGTACCGACGAATTAGCAAAATGTAGATATAGTTTAAGTAATGGGCAAGGTAAAGATGCCATTGCACAATGTTTGAAATGTAGCCTTGGTTTTTACAATGATTTTTCTTGTGGTTTAGGTGCTCATGTTGTGGCTTTTGAAGAAAATGTAGAAACAGGAGAATGGGAAGCAAATTGTCCATTTAGTTCAAAATGCAAAAAATGTATTAAAGAAGTTAAAAGTTCAACATTTGCAAGTTATATAAGAAATTCTTGGGATTTCAGATTAGATAATGGCGATTCATTTTGTACTTCTTTAGGAAAAGAAGCAAATAGTGTTTCACAAATCAAAGCAATTCTTTCACAAGATGAAATGGAAGAAAAATAATAAGGAAGGGGAGAACTTATATGAATAGATATTCAATTGGCCAAAATTACGAAAAAACATTCAAGGCAGTTTGTTCGATAATTGAAAATGGTGAACAATCTTTTATACAAAATTTAGGCCTTTCTTATGATAGAGAAAGAAACATTATAAGATACAATGAAAATGAATTTGTTTATGAAATGAATTCACATAATGAAGTTAATTATCAAACGTTGAATTTAAATGAAACTGATGATGGTGCTTCATGGTTTAATTTTCTTCGTAATCCAGACAATGCTTCAACAAATGATTCTCAAGTAAAATGGAAAAATTTACTTGAATTAATTGCTCGCAATTATCATAAAAAATATTCATTTACTGAATATGTTCAAGATGATAATTCATTAAATATTTCAGATGAATTGAAAGCCAACTATGAACAAAAAACAAATGAAATTATTTCTAAATTTTTTGATAATATTGCAAGTCCTGAAATAAAAATAATTGAAAAACTAGATGAAATAAAACCTATAGACATTTATGGTGTTTCATTAAAATTAAGCATTAGTTCAGGTGGCGAATCAAAAACATTATTAGGTAAAATTTATTTCACTAAATTAGATGAAAATAATCTTCAACTAATGTCTTCAGAATATGGCAAAAGTATAGAAAGTAATCTTGAAATTAATAATCAAGAAAATGATAATAATATTGATTATGAAGATGTTAATAAGGATGAAATAGATACAGAAATTAGAAAGGTATTAATAGCAACTGAAAGTCAATTTATTAATATGTCAGAAACTAATGATTTAATGAAAATTATGACTATTAATGAAGAAGGACAAGATGTATTAAATGATTTAGTTCGTGATGATAATTTTGATGTTTTAAATATTTCATGTGACAAAATCACAGTTTTAGGAATTTTCCATGTTTCTTGGAGAAACTGTACAATCAAAGTTAGTTCAAAAGGCTATGACTTATTAGAATTTTCATTTGATTTAAATAATACAGTAACAATTAAATGTAAAAATTGTAATGAATGTTTAGTTTCTAATAACATTATTATGGGAACATCATTAGATATAAATAAAGTTGCTTCTAAAGAAGATGTGAGAGGAACATGTCTTGATAATAAACATTTTATAAAAACTGAATGTAATTCAGCTTGTAGTGAAGTTTGTTTCAAAAAATTTAAATGTTATTGTGATGTTGAACAAGTTGAATATTGTAATTTAAGAACACGTGAAGATTTATCAACATTAAGATGTAAAAATTGTCACATTCCTGAATCAGTATATGTTTCTTTAAAACGTGAACATAATATTCCAAATGGTTTATATTTTGATAGAAACGAAAATTCCTTAGAAGTTTATAAAATTCAAGATATAGGAAAATGTGCATGTTGTGGCACTTTGTTTAATAAAAATAAAGAAGATGGTAATCATACATATTGTAAATTATGTTCTTCTATTTTTAATAAAAGTCTTGATGATCAAGATGAAAATAAAATATGTAAATCTAATTATAAAATGATTAGACAAATTTTACCATTACATACGAGATTTTTGAATCTATTTAAAAAGAAATATGCAATTATGATTCCAAATGATACAAGAATTTTACTTTGTTTGGGCAAACAAAAATATCTATATGATTTATTAGATTTAAATACCAATGGACATTATTTGCCAAAACCAAAAAAATTAAAAATTAGATAATTAATGGGGGTATAGTAATATGAATAATCAAACATTCAATAAAATTAGCAATACCATATTACCAAAAGAGATGAAAAGTCTAAAAATATTTTTATGGCTAGGCATTATTTTATCTATAATTATTGATTCATGGTCACTTGCTTTTATTATTCAAGATGGATATAGTTCTATATATTATATTTATCCAATTGTTTTAATTGTTTTTGATGTTTTGTTTCTTATTTATTCTTTATTTGCAAATCAAAGATTTAAATATTCTTTATTTACTTTAATTTTTTATTTTCTATTTATAATTGTTAGCAGTTTGGCCTTATTAGTCTTTTATATAACATATCAAGAAAAGGTAATTGTAACTTTAATTGCTATGATTATATGGACAGCTATTCACTTATTTATCGGTATAAATACACTTATAACTTATATTTTTGCTTCATCACGTATTAAGAAAAAACAAATTATTATTTCAACATTATTTTTAATTTTTATGGGTTTATTTACTGGTGGCTTTGGTTATTACACTCAACAAAATGGCGTTTTTGGCCAAGGAAGAGTCGAAGTGGCTAAAACATTAGAATATAGCTATAATAATGACTTAAATGGTTATGAAGTTGTAAATACAATGAGTTCAAAAGGCAATACAATTATTGTTCCTGAAAAATTTAATAACATAAATGTTGTGGCTGTTGATAGTACAATTTTTACAGATAAAACTGTTAAATATGTAAGATTTGAAAAAACAGATAATGAAATAACATTTATTAATAGCGATATTGATAATGGACAAATTAATAATGATATTTCTATTTATGCAGAAGAAGAAAATTATATTCAAATAAAAAAAGCATTTGATGATTTGACATTAAATAATGACGCTTTTTTACAAATAAATAATAATTTTTATCCAGAAATAGCTGATGATGAAGTTATGGTTTCATTTAGTTATGATGAACAAAGTTTTAATGATGCAAATCAAAGTTTACTTGGTGTATGGATTGGTAAAAAAGGTACTACATTTAATATTGAAAATGCTACAATTGTTCCAGAATATGCTAAACATATTGTTCATACAAATAAAAATGATTTAACTTGGAATTATAATAACAATAATAAAAAAATATTATCTAATTTAGATTTAAATAAGAAAAGTATAACTAAAAATTATATTGGAAAAGACAGCATTCAAATAAAATTTGATGATATTTATTCTATTAAAATTAATTCTGATAATGATGAAAAATATGAATTATCAGATAATGATCGTTTTACAAATAAAACTTTAAATTTAAAGTTAGCTACAGAAGAAAATATTAATAATTTATTTAATGTTTCTCAAAGAGATGGATTTGATTTAGAATGGTTTTCAAATTCAAATTATGATGTAGCAAGTAAAATTAATAATTACACTGATTTTGTTTTAAAATCAAAATATGATATTGATGTGTATCCAAAATGGACATTACATACTCCAAAAATAAATAATATTACTACAAATTTATCAGCAGATAATGAAGTAATTTATGGTAATCAACTTATTTTAAAAAGTCAAATTCCTGATAAAATTGCAACTGGAATCAATTATAGATATACATGGATGCATAATAATAATCAATATTCACCAACAAATGTTAATGATACAGTTAATTATCAAATTAATAGTGTTGTTTTAGAAGATGCTGGAAATTATATTTTGCAAATTGAGGCTTATTCAAATAACATTACATCATTAGTTTCATCATCATCAACACAAATAAATATTCAAGTTGCTAAAAGAAAATTGGATTTTTCTTGGAGTATTCCAAGTGAATTGATTTATAATGGTGAAAATCAATTTGATAAAATAAAGTGTACATATAATACAAATGATGTTGTTCATAATGATCAAATTACATTTTCATATACTTCACAAACATTTATTAATCATGGAGATTATACATTAAATATATATTTAACTGGAGATACTTATAATAAATATTACATTGCTAGTGGCAAAGAAAAAACTAATTTTGAAATAAAACAAAGAGCCATTTCATTAATTTGGGATAGCAATACAACTTTTACTTATGATGGAGATTTTAAAGATGTTAAAGTAATCAATATAACAGGACATGTTTTATCTGAAAGAGATGCTATTCTTTCAAGTATTATCTATTCTGGCAAACAAATAGATGCTGGTCATCATGAAATGACAGCCACTGTTCCAAGCGATTCAAATTATGTAGTAACTGCAAATAATTCATGTAATTTCGAAATTTCTAAAAGAGATTTATTAATTACTTTTAAACCTACTACAAAAACATATGATGGTATTATTCCTCAATCATTTGATTACAATGTTCAAGAAAATGATATTGCTCCAACAGATACATTAAATAATATTTTAACATTACGTTACACAGGAGATGCTGTTAA
The DNA here is from genome assembly GCA_947626825.1 of uncultured Bacilli bacterium. Classification (GTDB taxonomy): domain Bacteria; phylum Bacillota_I; class Bacilli_A; order RFN20; family CAG-631; genus CAKPXW01. The sequence goes on from CANQTM010000006.1 coordinate 54,867, forward strand.
AAATGTTGATGTTGGAGTTTATGATTATGGAGCAGGATATGTTGCAAATTCTCTTGCAAAAAATTATAACATTACAATAATTGATAATAAATTAACTATTATTCAACGTGATTTGAATATTACTTTTAATGAAAAAAATAAAACATATGATGGTAAAGCTTTAGATAAAAAAGATTTTACATATCGAATTGATAGTTTAGCCTCAAAAGATTCATTAGAACAAGTTATTACATTAAATATAAATGATGAATGTTTACAAGCAATCGATGCTGATACATATACTATTGATGCTACATATGAAGCAAAAGAATTAGCTAAAAATTATAATATTTCTATTGTTTCAAATAAATTAAATATTACTAAAAGAAATTTAAATATTACATTTAATAGCCAAAACAAAACATATGATGGCAAAATTTTTGATAATGAATTTACATATAATATTAATAGTTTAGCTTCAACAGATTCTTTAGAAAATGTTTTAACTTTAACTTTAACTGGAACTGCTTTAACAGCTATTGATTCTGGAAAATATGAAATTAATGCTACATATGAAGAAAATGAATTAGCTAAGAATTATAATATTACAGTAATTCGTAATGAATTAACAATTAATAAAAGAAATCTAACAATTACACTTGATAGCCAAGAAAAAGTTTATGATGGCAAAGTATTTGATGGTGAATTTACATATAATTATGATAATTTAGCTGATACTGATAATTTAAATGAAGTATTATCTTTAGATTTTTCTAAAGCTAAAGAAATCATAAATTCTGGAGAACATTTAATTAATCCAGAATGCAATGGTAATAGCAAATATGATAATTATAATGTAAATATTGTTGATAATTATTTAACTATAAATCTAAGAACTTTAACAATTAACTTAAATAATCAAGAAAAGATTTATGATGGTAAATTGTTTACAGAAGATAATGAATTTGATTATGAAGTAGTTAATTTGGCATCTACTGATAGATTAGAAGAAGTTTTAGAATTAACAATTCAAGGAAATGCTATAACTGCCATAAATCAAGGATCATATGAAATCGATGCACAATATGTACCAAAAAATAAAAGTAACAATTATGATATTACTATAAATGGAGCAACTTATACTATTAAAAAGCGTCAAATTACGGCTAAATGGGACGATACTAATTCATTTATATATAATGGTACAATTCCTTCATATAAAATTGCTACATTAAATGGCGTGGTTGCTGGTGAAGAAAGTAACACACTTAATTCCATTCAATATAATATTTCAGATGGTAATGATGGAAAATATGTTGGTGAACATATTGTTATTGCTTCATTACGTGCAGATAGCAATTATGAATTTGAAAATTCACAAGTACAAACACAATCAACATATTATGTTACAAAATGTGAATTACAAATTACATTTGAAATGCAAAATAAAACATATGATGGACAAATGATGAAAGAAAATGAATTTACTTATGAAGTTAATGGTTTAGCAAGAACTGATCAATTGAATCAAGTTTTAACATTAACTGTTACAGGATCTGCTTTAACTGCAATAAATAAAGGACAATATTCAATTAATGCTACATATAGAGAAAATACACTTGCCAAAAATTATAATATTAAAATTATCGGTAATACTTTAACAATTAATCCAAAAGAAATTAATTTAGTTTGGTCCCTTCCAGAATCAAATTATATTTATAATGGCGAAAATCAATACCCTACAGTTACAAGAATTGTTAACGCTGTTGTAGGAGAAGAAGAAGATATTAAATCCGCCCTTGTATATCAAAATTATGGAAAAGATGCTGGAGAATATGATGTTAGTGTTACATTAAATAATAATAATTATGTCATTATTTCAAATAATGACACATGCCATTATACAATTGTTAAAAGAGATTTAACTATAACATTTAGAGACCAAGAAAAAGTATATGATGGTAATAAATTTGATGAAGAAGAATTTACTTATGATGTTGTTGGTTTGGCCTCAACAGATCAATTAGATGAAATTTTAACATTAACACTTTCAGGAACAGCAATTGATGCAACAAGCGAAGGTAATGATTATATAATTAATGCTACTTATGAATTAACTTCTAAAGGTGAAAAAAATTATAATGTTACAATTGTTGCAGGTAAATTAATCATTAAAAGTAGTGATGAAGATTCTGATGAACCTGTTGAAAGTGAAATGTTAGATGAAATTAAATTATCAGATTTATTTGTAAATAAGGATGTGATTAAATTATGGGAATAAAATGTTCTGCTTGTCATTTTGAAATTGAAGAACCATTAATATTATTTAATGGAGATTGGGTATGCCCACATTGTAAAAAAAATATTTTAGACAAAATGGAAAATGTCAAATTTGAGATTACTGATGAAAATGAATTTTTATTTAATTTATCTGAATCTTATTATTGTCAGGCAATTAAGGCAGAAAGTAAAAAACTAAAAGATTCATATATTGTTCAAGCAATCAAATATTGTCAACAAGCCATGGATAAGAAACATCCTTATGCTTATTTTAGAATGGGCTATTATTTTGATAAAGATTATTTAGAAAACAAATGGGATGAAAATCGCAGATGTCAAATTGCTTATTCATATTATGTTGCTGTTTTGGAAGGAAAAATTGATGAAAGCAACAAAAAAAGACTAGAAGAAATTCAAGAAACAACAAAAGAATTTTTATACACAATGTTATATTATTGGCCAGAGGCTCATGTTAATGATTCTAAATATTTTATTTCAAATAATGTAAAAAAATATGATTTAAAAGAATTTGAAAAGAAACAACAAAATACAATTATTTCTAATTTAGAAAGATTCAAAAATTCTTTACTTTCTTTAAATCAAGATAATGGAACAACATTGTGTGGTGTTTTTAAATTCGATAAAGAAAGTTTTGAACAATTTTTAAAAGATTATCGTAAAGATATAGAAAAGCCTTTAAAAGATCGAAAATGGTATAACATTTTAAAAAATTCATCCAAGGTTATATTTTATTATAGTTCAAGCCAAGCAGCAATCAAAAAAGAAGCCGAATTATATTTCAATTGTTTTGCCGAAAATCAAAATAATTCAAATAATATAAGAAACGCATTGGTTAGTGAACAAGGTCGTGGTGATGATTTATTAGGATGTTTAGATGCCAAAGTAATATATGCATGTTTTATTAGTCAAAAGAAAAAACATAAATATTTTTCAACTTCACAAGTTTCTAAAATTAATAAATTTCTAATTGAAGATGATGAAAACAATCGAGAAAGCATATTAGGACATTTAGAAACTAAAGGAAATAGAAATTGGATTATTATTTATGATGATGATATTTATGCTCAAGAAGGCCGTAATATTAAAAATAAAGTTTATCAATTCGTAGAAGAATTATTGAAAAATTAAATTATAGACTTTAAGGAGATGCTATTAAATGTTTGAAACAAAAATAAATAATATTAATAAAATATATTCACCTTATGGGCTATCAATTAATTTTAAATTATCAAATTTAGATTCATATCAAGTAACAGCTTCTGAAAAATTGTTATTTATCATAGAAACTATAGGCTCAGAACAATTTAAATGGTTACTGGTTCAAGAAAACACAAAAGAAGATTCTATTAAATTAATAAAAGATTGCATTAGTGAATTAAAAAAAATAAAAAGCTATAAATTTAAAGATTTAAATAAAATTAAAAAATTTGAAGAAAGGTATCAAACAATAATGGAAGGACAAAACAATTTAAATTTAAAAAATGTCGTTTTAGATTGGAATAATAAAGTTAAAAAAATAATAAGTGAAGAAGTTGCTAAACCTGAATATGCAAATAGTCCCGCAACTTTAAGATCTATGAATGTTGCTTTAAATATAATTAAAAATATCGAAAATGAAATTCAAATGGTAACTGATGAAAGTTCTGATTTTGCAAAATATAGTGCTTTAAACGCATGTAAGGCATTATATAATTGTTTAGATTATTTATATAAAAATAATGGACAAGCAGAAGGCGAAAAAGGTGCATTTAGAAAAAATTGTGATATTGTTTTATCATATGTTAAACAATGGGCTGAAAATAAAATAGATGCAAATCAAGATTATTCTACATATTTTCCTATTATTACATTAGAAGATTTTGTAAATGGTACTACAAAAATTGAATATCAAGTAAACAAAAAAATTTCAAAAAACGAATTTGAATCTTTAGTTCAAAAACATCAAAAAATTGCGCAAGTCTTTTTGAATTTTATAAATAGAGACTTATATTTAAACGCATTTGATATCATTTTAGAAGCAGCTGAAAGATTAAATAATGATTTTGAAAAACCAAGAGAAACTTTAAATGAAATACAAGAACTTGAAGATAAAATTAAACAAAAAGAAAAGAAAATTAAAGACTATAAAGCACAAGTTCGACTTGGAAAAATTGCTGAAAATGATCCTAAAGTTTATGCTGAATGTCAAACTTTACTTGCCCAAATCAATGTAGATAAAAAGACATTAAACAACATTATGAAAATTAATAAAGCAGATATTCAAATGTATAAAAATATAATTGAAGTTACAACACTTGTTAATACAATTATTGCAGAATTAAAAACTATTAAAAATAGAGAAATATTTCCAAAATTGATTTCTAAAATAGATGTAGGAATTTTTAATAAAATTAAATTAGGATATGATTTATCATCAAAAGATATAGATACGTTAAAAGAAGTACATAATTATGTTCAAGAAATGATAGAAAATTATGTCAATAATCATGATAAAGATCGTTATAGTTTGGATGAAATAGATATTAAAGAAGATAAATATGATTTAGAAGAAGATAAAACAAATGTTTATGAAAATGAAAATATATCTATTTTGGATATAGACGTTGGCGATGAAGATGAAGATGTTGAAATAACAAATGAAGAAAACGAAAATACAGAAGAAGAAAAAATATCACTAAAAGATTTATTTGATGAAAACTAAAGGCGGTAAATAAATATGGCTATCCAAACAGTTCCTATTTTAATTAAAATTTCAAAAGAAATTTTCTTAAATTGTGTTGATGAAGCACAAATTTTTGAAGCGGAAACAAATATTAAAAACTATCAACGAAAATATAGTTATGTCTTTGAAAGTGAAGATTCGCTAAAAGTAAAAGAAGAATTAGATGGTTGGATAATTAAATTACATTTGAAATTTTTATATATAAATTATGTTAATAATTTTTCAAAAGAAAATGAATTTTTAGATTATTTAAATAATACAATTCAACAAGCTCAAGAAAAAGGCTATAAAACTATTTTAAAAATCAGCAATGCTTTTAAACAATTTGTAGAAGCATTTCATCCAATTTTTGAGCAATATCAACAACTAGCAAGTAAAATTAATAATCTTGATTATAATTATAATACACAAGAATGTGAAATCATAAATCAGCAAATAGATAATTATATTGAAAAATTTAATAATGTAAAAAAAATATTAGATGATGTTTTTGGTAATGAGCAAGATGGTGTCATTGTAAAATTACCTAATAACATTGCTAAAATAAAAGAGAATTTAGAAAATTATAAGAAAAAACTTACAAATCGTGTTAATGAAATAAGATTTGAAAAATATTCTAAATATATCAGAAAATTAGAGCAAATATATCCTGATAATCCTTTATATTATCCAGAACTTGGTTATGGTGAAAGCAATATTGCCTCAATCGTTGTAGTAAATTCACCAATTCGTGATGAAGTTTTATTATCAATAAAAGGTTATTGCTTAAATAAAAAAATTAATATGTTGGTTTTAGATATTGTGGATCTACTTGTTGATATTAATGAAAAAGATATTGAAGAATTATTCTTATATATTTCAACTTGTTTTGATTGTGAGGGCCTATTTATTGAAAACTTAAATGAATTACATACAATAAATTTGGTTAATAAATTATTTGAAGAAATATTAAGTTATGCTAGTAATCATATTGTATTTTTGAGTTATGAAAAAAGTGATGGCAAATTATATGATGAACTTTTTAACTATATAATGGACACTCAAAAATCTTCAACTAATTTAATAAGAAATTTTTATCTTTCAATGCCAGATTATGGCCAATTTATTCAAGAATTAGAAAAAAATGGAATTATAGATTTTGATAATATTACTGAAAAAGAAACTATTAAAAGAAATATGCCATTTACAGGTTTTGTTGGTTTAAATGAAATAATTAGAAATAAAAATAATTGGTTTGAAATTGGTAAAAACATTTCTTCTTCTCGTGATAATTTAATTGTTAGAAATTATATTAAAAAGCTTAATAATCAAAGATTATTTATTAATAATGAATGGGGAAGTTTTAGTGAAAATGAATTTATAAAAACAGATAATCGTGGTAATTATGATTATGATTCAATTTCAACTCCAATAAGAGATAATATTAAAAAAATTATAAATTGTCCTTGTGATTTCTTTTCAAAAGTTGGTATGGCAGTTCAATATTGTTTAACAGCTGGTCAAGATATCTCAATTTGGACACAAATATCTCTTGAAGAAAAAGAAAAAAGAACAACAGAAGCTACAAATTTAGTTTATTTGCTTTTAGGAATTTCTTTTAAACCTGAAATAAAATTTTTGGAAACATTAGAAGAAAAAAACACTCTTGGATTATGTTGCAATGAAGGAAGAGAAATTCATTATAAAAGCGGTCTGGTTAAAACTAATGTTATAGATTTAATGGATACAATTTTACATGAATCTTACCATGCTTTTCAACATCATGCCATTTCTAATAAATATTATGAATACTATTTTACTGATTTAGGCGTTACTCATAGCCGAATAAATACATGGAATGAAAATTTCAAAAAATATATTTCACCTGACAAAAATAAATATGATTATTATAGTGTTCAAATTGTTGAAAGTGATGCACGAGCTTTTGCACAAGATTGTATTGATGCTTGCCAAAGTGCTTGGAGTACGATTGATTTTGATTAAAAAAGGAGGGCCTTTCATATATGGAAGAAAAATTACAAAATATGGTTTCTGATTTACTGCATATTGATGAAGGAACGACCAATAAATTATTAGATTTATATGCTAATAATGGTGTGGATACATATTTTTTATCAAATGATAATGTTGATAATATTGGAACATACACATTAAATGTTGTCAAAAACCATATTGGTAAAATTGCCAATACAGCATTACGAAAAAGTGCCAAAATTGTTGAAAAAGAACAATTTATTAGTAATGCAACTAATCTAAATTATTTTGATTGGAAATGTTCAGATGGTACTGCTGATTCACAAAAACTCGATAAATTTATTACTGATGCTTATTCGAATACTATAAATAAAGGATTTAACCCATTATTTTTAAGTGTTGGTGCTTTAAAATGGAAAGTAAAAATCGGAAAAGATGGTATTCAAGATGTTTTTAAAGATGTTTACACTCCATTAATTTTATTTCCAATACAATTAATTAGAGGCGGTTCTTTAACTGCACCAGTTAGTATTGGTTTTGTAAATACTGATATTTATTTAAATCCTGTTTTATATTATCGAATAAAAAATGATTTAACTAATGGTGAAGAAATTGCCAAAAGAATGCCTCATCCAAATTATATAAAATCAAATATCAATCAAAATTTATTTGATGAAAATAAATATATTAATGAACCTATTAATATTGATATTTTAGGAGATGGTAAAGAATATTTTGATGAAGTAAAAAGATATATTAATGAATATAAGCATGATGATGCTGTTTTTGAATTTGATGAAAATATAGTGGCATTTTTTAAATACAATCATGGTGAATTGTGCATGTATTATGATATCAAGAATCATGAAGATTTAATACTTGAACATCCATTAGTTAAAAAAATGTTCAATAAACAAACTAAAAAAGAAATTTCTAATGAAAATATCAAAGCAACTGCTAAAAATGTTTTAGAAATGGATTCTATTCAAAATCAAATGATTAGTGATGTTATCAATGGTGAATCAATGATCATTAAAGGGCCACCTGGAACAGGAAAAACTCAAACAATTACAAACATGATTGTTTCATTACTTGAACATAATAAAAAAGTTTTAGTTTCTTCTAAAAAGTTAGCTGCTTTATCAGAAGTTTATGCAAAAGTTCCAGAAAACATTAGACATTTCTTATTATTACTTGATTCTGAAAGTGAAACAGAGGCATCAAAAAAAGATCCTAAAGAAATAAAAGATCAATTAGAAAATATTATTAATAAAAGTAAAAAATACCAACCAATGGCAAATCTTGATCAAGATATGGTGGCTGCCTTAAAACAAAAAGATCAAATTGAAAAAGAAATTAATAATTATATTAATCTTTCTTCCATGCCAAAATATGCTAATAAATCATATTATGATGTGATTAATGAATATTTATCTTTTAAAGAAATAGATGAAAATATTCCTAATGAGGTTTTTATTAATAAAATAAAGAAAATTGATGCTTTAGAATATAAAGAAACAAGATATTTAGTAGAAAAATTAAATAATTATTTTGTTAAGTTAACAAATAACTATGAACATGCAGCTAAATATTGTCCTTGGCTTTATATTTCTAATAAACATAATTTAAATGATATAGCAAATGTTTATCAAAAAATAAATAATATTTTTAATGAATTATTAGAAAATATTAATAAATTATCTTTAAATGATGTTCAAAAAGGAATTATAGATAATTTATCATTGTATGCAATTTATTTTTTAGGTTTTAAAAATGTTTCTTTAGAAATTATTGAAAATGTTTATAATAATTTTGATGAAAAAACATTTACACAATTAAAAAGTTGTTTCAAAGAACTATTAGATGTTAATAAATTATCAATGTTGATTAATCAAATTGATGATTATTCTAAAAATATTTCATTAGATAATTTTGATTTTAATGAAATAATTCGAAAACTAAAATCATTCAATTTAGATGAAAATTTGACTAATTCATTTATTAGAGAATTAAAAATCACTCAACAATTAATTGATAGTATTTTAATAACAAAAGATTTTGATCAAATTTTATTTATTCATAGAGTTAAAGGATATTTTGAAAAATCACAATTATTAACAAAATTACAAAATGAATGTATTGAAATATTTAAAGATAATTTATCATTAGATGATACAAACAAAATAATATCAGCTAATAAACATTTACATAAATATTTAAATAATTCCAAAAATAAAATATCCCTTTTTGATATTTCAGCCAAAAAGGCTTTAAAACAAATTCGAAATTTATTTAAAAATCCTAATCTAGATGTTTTACATATTGTATATGGCTGTGATTTATTTAATCAATTCATAGAAGCCAAAAATGAAATTGAAAATTTATATAAAGAATTACAAGAAGGAATTTTTTATAAATATAACGAAAACGAATTTGCATTATTAAATAAACAACTTAAATATTTTGATTATGATGTAAAATCATTAGCTAATTTAAAAAACATTTTGAATGTTACTGATGAATATTTAAATATTCTTAATCAATTAGATAATAAAAATATTGAAACAGTAAAAAATGTTATAGAATGTTATAAGAATTTAGCAATTATAAAAAATATTAAAAATTTAATTGAGCCATATTATAAAGAAAATTGTTATAAATATAAAGAATATTTAATGTTTGCTTTAAAATTTATGTCAATTTATGATATCAAATTATCAAATAATATGTCAGTTTCAAATTCTTATTTCAAAGACGTTGTAGATTTAGTTAGTAAAATTGAATATTTGAATAATCAAATTAAACTTGATGATATTATAAAATATGTTGAAAGTTTCCAAAAAGAACTTATAGATAATGATTTATTTAATTATTATTCAAAAACTGAAGTTGGTTATTTCAAAATTAAAACAATTAAAATATTGCAAAATGAATTTGAAAGAACTGATTTGATAGATGCAGCAAAAGATTATCAAATAAATATTAATAATTATGAATATAAAGATAATCTACCAATAAATGATTTATTTGAATATTTAATTAATTCAAAAGAACATTTTGAAAAAGAATTTAATATTTTAAATCTTTTTGAACATCTAATTTATAAAAAACTTATTAAGATGTATCAAAATGATATGAATCTTAATTTTGCTCATTCAGTAAGTTTCAAATTAAATAATTTGTACAATCAATATGAAAATATTGAAAGCGAAATAAGATTATTAAATCAAAAATATATTGAAAGAAGTCTATATAATAATATTAATAAAGATATTTATCTACATTGTCGAAGTAATGACAATATAAGACAATTATTTAATAATAATGCCAATGCAATCATGGCATTAAAGAAATGTTTGATTTTATCTCCAGCTACTGCTAGCTTATTGTTTACTAAGTCAGATATCTATAATAATTTTGATGTTGTTATTGTTGATGAAGCTAGCCAATTAGAACCTGTTGAAATATTGCCTATATTATTTAGGGCAAAACAATGTGTTATTGTTGGTGATGAATGGCAAATGCCACCAATTGAACATTTTAAAACTAAAAGAGTAGCCTTAATTGAAGATTATGATGCAGAATTGGTTCCTGATTCATCAGTTTTATCACAATTTTTAAATAATAATGCTTTCAAAATATATGAATTAGAATGTCATTATCGAAGTAGAACAGAATCATTAATCCGTTTCTCACAACATCTATTTTATCCAAAATTGAAAACATTTCCAGCCCCAGAACCTAAAAAAGATGGCCTTGGTTTTGTAGATAAATATATCGCAAATGGTTTTTCAAATGATGGTAGAAATTTGCAAGAAGCTGAAGAAGTTGTTAATTGCATAAAGAAACATTTTGATAAATATTTTCAAAACAACGAACTTTTAGAATCTTTAGGAATAGTTGCCTTTGGTGAAAAGCAAATTGCCCTAATTAATGAAAAAGTTGAAAAAGATGTTGAACTTAATAAAAAAATAAAACTAGCTATAGAAAATAGAAAGAAAAATGTTGTTCCTGAAAAAGTCATATTTTTCAAAACAATTGAAGATGTTCAAGGCCAAGAAGCAGATCATTTAATATTATCTTTAACATATGGTAAAAATAAAGATGGTAAAACACAATTAACTTTTGGTCAATTGAATAGAGATAAACTTGGAAAATGTATTTTCAATGTCGCAGTAACAAGGGCTAGAAGTTCTATAACAGTTATCCATTCAATCAAACCAAATGAGATTGATGCAACTTCATCTAAAATAGGATATATTAAAGATTATCTTGAAATTGTTGAAAAATTTGCTCAGGAAGAAAATCAATTTGTTTGCAGTGAACCCAATAATTTTGTTAAAGATGTAGGTAATTATATTCTTTCTTTAGGATATTTTCTAAAAGATCGATTAGTTTATAATTATGGTGTTACAGATGGCTCAATCCGCATACCAATTGCTATTTTATCAAAAGATAAAACAAAAGCAGTGTTGGGAATTTTCTGTGAAAGAGAAAAAGATTTAAAATACAATTATATTGATTATAATATTAGGTATTTTAATATTCTTAAAGATCATTGTGGCTGGAACATTCATAGAGTTTTTGCAAGCGATTGGGTTAATGATAAAGAAAATGTTTGTAAAGAATTAAAAAATATAATTTTAAAATATTTGAATTTATAAAAATTTAATGGAGGACAAGTACAAATGGAAGAAGTTAAAGTTAATGAAATGGAATTAAATGAAGATGAACAAGAAATAGAAAGAATCCATAAAAGAAATGAAATGAAAAGGGCTATTAACAAAAAAAGAAAGCTATTACAAGATAATAAAGCTAATTTACTTGAAACAGCCTCAAAATATTTAGAAATTTATGGAGAAGATTCTCAAATTGTTCAAGTTTTTGCTACTTTAATAGAAATTATTAGTTCAATTGAATCAGTTATTGATGTTATTGTTGGAGTTCAAACTGTAGAATTGTTTATGCAAGATGCTATAGGCGTAATTGATGATTGTTTAAATTTATCTAATTTAATTTTTGCAAATGAAAGTCAAGAACAAACTGTAAAGAAATCTTTCTTTAAGAGATTAAAAGAAAAAAGAGAAATTAAACGTCGTGCTAAAAATATTAAAAGAAATCTAATTAACAAAGTAGAAGAGATTCGATTTAATTTATCTGTAAGTAGTTCTGCAATGAGTGGTATTATGGGTGTCTTTAATAAATTCCCAAATATGGTAAATAAAAGTTTTGGTAAAAGCATGAACACATTTACTAGTGCTAATTCTAAAAAGAAAAAGAAAAAAGGTAATACTGGTCCTTCAAGTGGCATATTACAAATTAAAAAATATGTTGAAGAAAAAAATCAAGAAGGAAGCACTAACAACGATTTTGATAAACCATCTAATGAAAAACCATCAAGTGGTACTCCAAAAAACACTGGTGTTGGTGGTTTATAATTAAGGAAAGTGTACATTTATGGCAACAATTGCAAAAGTTGAAAATAGTTCTTCAAACAATAACAATAAGTCAAATAATGTCAAAAAAAATGTTTCAATTGATACCATTCAAGCAGAATATGAAAGCACTAAATCACAAATTAGAAAAATTTTAGGAAAAACTAAAGATAAAAGTGATTTAAAGGATGAAGATAAAAATTCATTAAGAAGTTTATATCTAAAAGCTGCACAATATGCCAAGACACTTAGCGAACGTGTAACTGATGAAAAAGAACAAGTTACATATAAAGACGAGTGGAAATTTTTAACTGAACGTGCAGCAGGATATGGTAGCACTATTAACAACACAATTCCTAGTACAACATTTGATGATGTAAAAGGGTTAGAGTCAGTTAAAAAAATTGTTAAAAGTTTTATGTTTATGTTACAACATGATGATATTATAAAACATTATAAAATGGAAAGTGGCTTTGGAATGTTGATGTATGGCGCTCCAGGAACTGGAAAAACAATGTTTGCTGAAGCTTTAGCAAATGCTATGAATTTACCTTTATTTATTGTTACTCCAGCAGATATTTTTAAATCATATGTTGGCGAATCAGAACAAGCAGTTAAAAGAATTTTTGAAGAAATTGATGCTTGTGATGATGGTGCAATTTTATTTGTAGATGAATGTGAAAGCATTTTCAGTAAAAGAACAAATGATACTAAAGATTATAAAGCTGCAGTAACTACAGAATTACTTCAAAGAATAAATGGTTTTGGTGTAAATGGCTCTAAAAGAGTTCTTGTAGCTGCAACAAATAGGCCAGATGTTATTGACCCTGCTTATTTACGTTATAAAAGATTTTCTCATTTAGTACATGTAACACCTCCAGACAAAGAAGCAGCCACAGCCATCATTTATGGAAAAGTTAGTCAAGAAATGTTAGAGCCAGGATTTAATGTTTCTGAAATTCCTAATATGATTATTAAAGATAAAGTTGTTGATGGTATTACAATTCCTTATGAAAAAGGAGATAGATATTCAGCAGCTGATTTGTGTGGCATTGTTGAAGAAGCTTGTCGCTTTGCTATTGAAAAGATTCAAGAAATGGGATTAAATCATCCAATTCCATTGACTAGAGAAATGTTTCAAAATGCAATAGCTAAAATACCACCAAGTATTACTGTTGAAACTTTAGAATTATATAATAATTTTAGAAAAAATATTGATTAAAAAAAGAAAGGGGAGATAGTTTTATGCCAAAGTTAGATGACAAAATTGAAAATAACAATCAATCAACGATTGAAGATGAAGATATCAATTTTGTTTTGCCAGATGGCTATGATGGAATAGAATGTCTTCGCGAATATATAAAAAATAAAGAAGACGAATCTCAATCCATTGTCTCTCTTTCTAATCAATTACTATCTCAAAAATTAAAATATCAAAAAACAAAAAAGACATTAAAAAAGCATGAATTTTATGCTTTGGAAGCAAAAGATAACGTAAAAGCTCAATATTGGCATCAAAAATTAGATGAAATAGATATTAAAATCAAAGATTGTGAAGAAAAAATTTTTGATTATACATTTAAAATTGATGCAATTAACAAACAAATTTATAAATATAAATATCAACTAGCAATATATTATGAAAAAGAAATATATAATACATTATCAAAATATCCATTTCATAATTCCTGTTATCAGGTAACTCTAAAAGATTTTGATAAAAAATTTTCAGATTTTAAAGATAATGATGAATCAAATGCGTTAATCATGACTCAACCTATTCATAGTGGGAGTGCTCCAGTTTCTAAGAAAAAGGTGAATCTAGATCAAATAAAAACTTTAACTGGTTATTTTCTAAATCTTGAAATAGATATTGATAGTTTATTAAAAATAAAATCAATACCTAAAACTCCTTTAAAGAAAATGAGTTCATCTAATTATAAACAAGGTGAATTACCAAATGATACACTTTATGAACATAAAACCATTAGTATAATTTGTTTAGTCATAGAATGTTTAATGCAAATTAAATGTAAAGATGAAGATTATAATGAAATAATGGAACATGCAAATAATCGAATTAGCAAATTTTTTAAATTATCACATTATGAATATACTGGTAATAATAAATATATTAGAGAAACATTACTTGATGATTGTATTTTAAATGATTTTATATTTAAAATTGATCATCGTAAAAGTTTAGTTGAATATGTATATAATCAAAAAGATGAAAATAAAATATATGATTATATAAATGAATGCATAATTTTGTATAATAGCTTAATTTATGATAATCGTTTAAAAAATACGAAAGCAATTTTACGTAGTCAAGATGCTAAAAAAGAATATTTTAACTTTACTAAAAAAATATCTTTGGAAAACAAATTAACATTTAATGAATTTAAAAATACAATTGATAAATTACAAGAATTAAATTATAAAACAACATAATTTTATAAATCTAAAATTGATAATCAAAAAAATGTTTAAAACTAAATGAATTGTCAAAAGATTATATTATAAATATTTAAAATTGTGTAAATATTGTTATGTTAAATAAAAATAAAAGATTGATACGAAAATGAATTATTATTAAATCAATCTTTTTATTTTTGCCATTTTTTTTAACATTTGAAAAAAGTAAATTGTACAAAAAAATAAAATTTGTAAATTTTATCTTAATAACGCATAATAACGCAATTTTTATTAAAAAAAGTTTTTTAAAAAACTATTTACATTAAAATGCACTAATGCTAAACTGAAAATAAGCAATTTAGATATATTTTAAATTATTCTATATTGTGAATAACATTTAAATTTATAACTTATTAAAAAAATGTTTAATAAGTAAGATTTTATAATATAAAAACTTGGCTTTCGACAAAATAATACAATTTTGTTGATAAGAAAATTTTCAAAATTAAAAGGTGTCAAAATTGCGATTAGAGACCTTATTTTTCCTTATAAATATAATATATAATTAGGCTGTAAAGAAATATATATTTTTTTACAAATTATTATTAGTTATATCTATTTATATGATAGATATTCAAAAAAAAGATTAAATTTTTTTAACAAAGTTTAGTCTAGAAAGGAGAAATATGATACTATGACCAAAAAGCCACCATTTGCATCTGATACACTAAAATCTAAATGTTCTAGTAGAACTAAATTGCTTTTTCAAAATGCTTTTGTCTATATGGTTGTTGATGAAGGAATTTCTTTATCAAAAATAAAAATCACTCAATTGGCAAGTCATGCTAATAGAGATCGTAAAGTTTTTTATAATTACTATTCTAGTGTTAAAGGAATTTATAATGAAATCAAAAATCATTTTCTATATGATTTAAGATTACAAATTTCCAAAGATCTTACTAATATTAATGAAAAAGAAATTATTAATTGTCATTTTAATATAATGATGTGCATTGTTACACACACAAACATTGTTAAATTATTATCTAAAGCACCATATAGTAAAGACATCTTAAAAGGAATTGAGAAAGTTTTAAACAAAGGTATGTATCAAATTTTAGGTAATAAAAATGATAATTTCATGATTGAATATCATGTCCATGGATTTTTAGGAATATTTATGGATAAATTATTATCTAAAAATTTAAATGAAACTGAAATTGCTCAAATGGCAAAAGACGTTTCAAAATTTATTTTATAATAACTTAGAAAACAAATATTTATTAAAACGACTATAGAAAGTCGCTGCTATTGGAAATGTGATGTCGTTTTGATGATATTTAATATATATAAAACAATAACAGAAAGGGAACACAAACAATGAAAACTGAAATTAAAAATAAAATTTCTATGGGATTAGTAGAATTAATTAAAAATAATAAAAATATAAATATATCAGAATTAGCCAAAAAAGCTGGCGTCAATCGTTCAACTATATATTATGATTATAATAAAAATCATGAAAAAGATTTCCCAAAGCAATTTGTTACCTATATTTTAGATGATTTGTACGATTCATTTATAAATAAAATTACAACAGATATAAATAATTTATTGATAATCAATAAAAATGAAAAGAAAATGGTTTTAAATGATAAATCATTACTTAATATAATGGATTGCCTTGAAAAAAATCCTGTTGGTATGTTACTGACAGTTGACAAATATTATTATATGATTAGTCAAAAATTGATAAATCATATTATCATTTGTCTAAAAGAAGAACTTATAGCCAATGAAATAAAAAATAAAACAACTGAAATAATATGTTTAGCAACTAGTTTAGTTTCTTCTATTTTTCAATGTTTTGTATGGAAAGATGACCTTGTAAAAAAAACTATTGCTAGTACATTAAGTAATTTTATAATACAAATTTAAGGAGCAATTGAATGCACTATAAAAAGAGAACTTATACTAAAAAAAATATTAAGAAGTTATATATTCCTAGAACTCCAATTTCAGAAAATTATCAAAGTAAATATTATGCTTTGGAAAGCCATACTATAAGCGATAAAACTCGTCTTAGAAGACAAAACATAATTCAAAGAAGAATTAATAAAATAAATAGGAATATATATTCTTCTTTAAATTATAATTTTGCAAATATGGCATATTTTTCAATGCCTAATATTCACAAAAGATTTGTTAATGAAAAAGAAAATGAAAATTCTAATAAATCTTATTTAAGTGCACCATTAAGTGAACCAATAAAACAAAAAGAAATTTTTGATTCAAGCATTTTTAGAGTAAGAACATTGCATAACTTTTTCATGAAAATTAATATAAATCTTGAAAGTTTTAACGATATTAAAAATTTGCCACCTTCTGCACTTAAAGAAATGCTTAATTATCATCCAACTAGTTATCCTTGTGATTTTCGTTTTGAGAAAAAAACTTTAGGAAGCATTGCTTTAGCAACTTTTTTAATCAAAATGTTTGAAGTAGAATCTTTTGATAAAGACAATGAAGCACTTTTCCATCAAGCTATAAAACTATTTTATTCTTTAGCTTATAATGTTTATTGTCCACCATCAAAATCATCAAATGGACAAATTGATGATACCTTACTTGACAACATGCTTTTTAATATTGATCATTTTAGTAGTATTAAAAAAAATTATGGTCAAGATTGTAGTCAAGAAAATAAAAAAAATTATATTGGAAAATGTGTTGGTTATTATCAAACATTTTTAACCAATGTTTTATATAATCATCAAAACAACATAGAAAAATATTTTAAAATATTTGTGAATAAATTATCTGATAAAAAAATTTTATATGATGAATTTACTAATGACTTAGATAAAATGTTCACACATTCAGAAAAAGTGGAATATAATAGATAACTTTTATAGTTAGAATTAAACAAAAATTCCACTTTTTGTTTAAATATTAAATTTAAAAAAATTGTCGAAAGAAAATAAATAGTAATTTATTATTTTTTAGTATATTCTCGAATTGTACAAGGGGGAAAAAGCATGGAAAATATAAATAATGAGTTTTTAATAAATTATAAAATTATTAATATTTTTGGAACTATTGATTTACGTGTTAGTGAAATGGTTGTTAATCAATTATTAATACTTGATTATTATTTTAAAAAAGAAAATGTTCCTAAAAATGAAAGAATAATCACTTTGCAAATTAATAGTCCTGGAGGAAATGTCAGTGATGGTTTAGCCATAATTGATACAATGAATCATATCGATGCTAAAGTTGCCACTGTTGGTTTAGGCATTTGTGCTTCAATGGCAGCCATTATTTTATCAAATGGCACTAAAGGATATCGTAAAATAACACCAAATTGTGAAGTGTTAATTCATCAACCTTTAGGTGAAGTGGCAGGTCAAGCAAGTGATATTATTATTCAAGCTAAACATATTGAAAATGTTCGTCATCGCTTAAATGTTATCTTATCTGAAAACACAGGGCAAACTTTACAACAAATTTCTCAAGATACAGATAGAGATAATATTTTTGATGCTAAACAAGCTTTGCAATATGGATTAGTTGATGAAATTATAACTAATAAAAAAGGAGTTAAAAAATGATTTTAAATGAATATTCAATTTATTTTTTTAATGTTTATTTTGAATTTTCTTTATATTTAAATGATTATTTAAGTGAAAGTGAACAAAATCGTTTATATCAAATTATTGGTCATTCTTTTTATCTTGATGATATAACTTTAAATAAATTATATGAAACAATAAATAAAAAAGAAGTTAAAATGATCAAAAATGTTCAAGAATATCTAAATTATAAAACTTTAAATATTCATCATAATGATTTTTTAGATGGAATTATTAAAATAAAAGGTGAAACAATTGTTAGATTGCATCAAAGTAGTTTAAACAAAGATTCTTTATTGACTAAAGAAATGTTTTTTCAAAAGTTGACTCAAATGCAAAAACAAGATCATTCTATTTTTGCTTTTAAATATTATGGCTTTATTAGTTACCATGGCTTTTTAGATAATAAAAATGAACAATCAGGTAAAAAATATTTACTAAAAGCTGCTTATTGGAATGATCTTGATGCTTTGTTTTTATCTTTTTCTATTGCTAATAATCAAGAAAAACAAATTATTATGAATAAGATATATACTATAACTAATGAAACAGTTTTAGAAAATCTTTATAAAGAATTTTCTTTAAAAACTAAATGTATAGCTAATGCTAAAGATAATGAAACAAAATTTATTTATCATCTAATTAGAGAAGAATTAATTACTCAAGATACATATAATGATTTTTATTATAATCTTGTTTATAGTAAGTTGATTTCAACTAGTGATAAAAAGAAAATCATCCATTATGATAAACAATTTATAGATACTTTTCGTAATGTTCCGTTATCATTAACTGATGATAAGTTATTAATTGGTAATTACACTAAACAAATGTTATTAAATCGTCCTTTAGAAATTGAAAAACTTTTATTTGCTATCAAAGAAAATTGTGATCAAAATAATGAATCATTTTATATTGTTAGTGATGAAGAAGTTATTCAAGAACAATATTTAAAACTATTAAGTAATTGTTTTAAAAATGCCAATGTGATTATTATAAATAATCAAATTGTAACTGAAATGGATGTTCATGATAATTTTATCATTCCACAACTTTCCATTGATAAAGTTAATATTGTAATTTTTAGATTAGATTATGATGATGAAAAATATTATGTAGATTTCATTAAAAATTTTCTTGATCCAAACAATCGTAAAAAGACATTTCTTACAAGACATTCAATTGCTTTAAATTTAAGTAAAGTTTATCCATTGTGTCTTGGTGATAGTGAAATGTATAAAGATTTTTCTAATTGTTGCAGTTCTTATAAATTAGAAGACTTTACTGAAAAAGAAACTGATTCTTTTATTGAAAATTATATTTTAGATTCATGTTCAAAATATCATTTGTCAAAAAATATCTATAATTTTAAAAATATAAAACAATTAAGAGAATTTCCTTTAAAAGATAGTTGCAAATTAATAGACAATTATTTCTTTCATATAAAATATATTAATAATAAAGTTACTTTAAATGATTATATTTTAAATTATAGTAGTAGCATAAATGAAGGGAGATTAGGATTTTAATGAACATTGATTATTTTAGTCGTTATGAAAATAAGGAATTAGTAACATATGCAAATATTGACCAATTAAAATCTAGATTAATTCCCTATGATTCTTTAAAAGATAGAAATGTTGATGGTGTTTTAACTATGAATATACGTCTTGAAGACAATAAATTATATCAACTTTATTCAAATGGTGATAAACATGCTTTAATTGTAGCATCTACAGGCCTTGGTAAAAGTCAATCTGTTGTCATTCCTCAAATTTTTTCTTTTGCTAGTCAAAAAAGTAAAAGAAGTATGATTATTTCTGATGCTAAAGGGGAAATTTATCGTTATACTGCTGCTAAGTTAAAAGAAGAAGGATATAAAATTATTTGTATCAATGCTAGAGATGTTGAACATAGTGAAACAATAAATATTTTAAGTGATATTTATGATACTTATCATGAATTAGATAAAATTCTTGATGATATTGTTTCTATAAATGATAATGGTGTTATTAAATGTCAATATCATGATACTATTTTTGAAAATCAAACCCAATTAGAAGAATTCTTTAGTAAATGTCAAAAAAGAATTAATAATAAGACATTTTGTTTAGTGGATAATATTGTCAATACTTTATTAAATGATATTGAGGGTAGTAAAGACCCAGCATGGGGATTTGGTGCTAAAAATATTTTTAAAGCTATTATTTGGGCAATGCTTGAAGATAGTAATCTTGATGATGATGATCCTAAAAAAATAACTAAAGATACTTTTTCTATTAGAACTATTTGTGAAATATTAAATAATTTTATAGGTTCAGCCGATAGAGGACAATCAACTGAAGAATTTGATAAAGGATTTTTCTCATCAAGAAGTCAAAATAGCATTGCTAAAAATTTAATTAATGGTGAATTAAATACTGCTCCTGCAACAAGAACTGGTTATTTTTCTACTTTAAATTCCAGTATGACTTTTTGTAAATCAGATGTTGTCCAATCATTAACATGTGCCACTTCATTTGATGTAAATGAATTAATAAATAATCGTATTGCTTTATTTATAGATTATCCTGATGAATCAGATACTTATTATCAATTAATTAGTATTTTTGTTCAATATATCTACAATCATTTATTGAATTATTTATCATCTATTGACAAACCATCTTTAGATGTTCCATTATATTTCATTTTAGATGAATTTGGGAATTTTCCTGAAATACCTTCTTTTGCTTGTACTATTTCTGCTTGTCGAAGTCGTAATATTTATTTTATTTTAGTATTACAATCTTATGCTCAATTAGAAAGAGTTTATAACAATAAAGAAAAAAATGTTGCCCAAATTATTATTGATAATATTAATTTACATATTTTCCTTGGAAGTAATAATTATGAAACATTAAATAAATTTCAAAAAGAATGTGGACAATATACATGCTTTAAAATAGGAAAATATATTAAAGATTTTCAAGGAAGCAGTGCTGTTGATGATTTAGAAACATTACCATTATTAACTATAAGTAAATTATCATCTTTAAATCCATGTGAATGTGTAATTGTTGAATCAAATTGTCCATATGTATTATTTTCTTATTTAGAAAGAGCTTATATGTCAAAAGAAATAACAAAATATGAATCAACAAATTATAAAGATTATAAACCTAATATAGATTTTTATGAAAATCGTTATTATTATACTTTTGTAAACAAAGAGGAAAAACAAGATGAATTTAAATTTCCACGATGGTAATAATTTAAAAGAAAATCTTAAAATAGCATATAATAAAGTTGTAAATGATAATCAAAATGGATTTAATATTCCTATATTGATGAATAATTATAATTTAAATTACCTTGATGCTAAAAAAATATTTGATACCATTAAGAAAGATTATATTATTTATTTAAAAAATGATTTATATTTTGTAAAATCTGAAATTTGCAAAGATGAAAAAAGGTATGCTAATCCATTTGATGAAGATGAAGTTTTTGGTATAACATCTTTTATTGAGTCTGATCAATTATATGCAATAAATTTTCCATATCTTGAAGAAGATGTTATATATATTATTAAACATTGTGTGGAAAAAGATTTAAAAAAAAGCAAAAGAAATCATAAAAACTTATCTCGTAAAATAATAGAACAATCAAGAAATGTTTTATTTGATCTAATGGATTGTAATTTTTTTAAAAAAGATGTTTGCGCTATTTTTGCTATAGTTAAAAGAGAATTAGAAGCCAATCATGAATTTTCGCCACCAAATGTTAAAGAAACAAGTTTTAAAGAAGCAACAGTTTTTCCATTTGATAATTTAGAATTTTTTATTTATATTTTATCTAGATATCAAAATAATAAAAATAAAATAGAAGAAAAACTTAA